>NZ_JAAGPM010000008.1:0-121702 GCF_017104865.1 Burkholderia sp. Ac-20349 | reverse complement strand
ATCAGGCGCGCGCCGAGCCAGCGCAGCGCGCGCGGCCGGCCCGGCCGTGACAATGCGAGTGCGGCGGCGCGCTGACCGCGCGCCGCCAGTTTCGGCGCGAGCTTGCGGAACATGAAGAGCGCGCTGGCGGCGACCAGCACCGCGATCGCCGCGTATTGCCAGGCAAGGGCCGCGCTCATGTCAGCGCCCGCGCGATCTGGTAGGTGACGAACGACGCGGCATACGCCATCACGAACATGTAGCTGAACGAGATCGCGACGTTGCGCCACGAACCCGTCTCGCGGCGAATCACCGCGAGCGTCGACATGCATTGCGGCGCGAACGCAAACCAGGCCAGCAGCGACAGCGCGCTGGCGACCGAGAAGTTGGCGGCGAGTGCGTGGCCGACACTTGCGATGTCGGCGTCGCCGCCGCTCACCGCGTAGACCGTCGCGAGCGCCGCGACGGCGGTTTCGCGCGCGGCGAACGCGGGGATCAGCGACAGGCTGATCTGCCAGTTGAAGCCGAGCGGTGCGAACACGTATTGCAGGCCGCGTCCCATGTAGCCGGCGAACGAATAGTCGATCGCGGGGCCGACCGCGCCGGCCGGCGGCGACGGGAACGTCGAGATGAACCACATCAGCACGGTCAGCGCGAGAATTACGCCGGTCAGCCGCTTCATGAAGATCGAGCCGCGCTCCCACAGGCCGATCGCCACGTCGCGCATGCGCGGCAGGCGATACGACGGCAGCTCCATCAGCAACGCGTGCTCGCCCTGCGGGCCGCGCACCTTCTTCATGATCCAGCCCACCAGCATCGCGCCGCCGATGCCCGCCGCGTACAGCACGAACAGCACGACGCCCTGCAGGTTGAAGATGCCCAGCACGCGCTGCGACGGGATGAACGCGCCGATCAGCAGCGCATACACCGGCAGGCGCGCCGAGCACGTCATCAGCGGTGCGACGAGGATGGTCGCGAGCCGGTCGCGCGGGTCGGTGATGCTGCGGGTGCCGAGCACGCCGGGAATCGCACACGCGAAGCTCGACAGCAGCGGAATGAACGAGCGGCCGGTGAGCCCGACCGACACCATCATCCGGTCGAGCAGGAACGCGGCACGCGGCAGGTAGCCCGACTCCTCCAGCACCAGGATGAACAGGAACAGCACCAGGATTTCCGGCAGAAAGCCGAGCACGGTGCCGAGGCCGCCGATCAGCCCGTCGGTGACGAGGCCGCGCAGCGGCCCGTCCGGCAGGTGCGCGCCGGCCAGCGTGCCGAGCCACCCGAAGCCGTCGCCGATCGCATCGGTAATCGGCTTGCCGATCGAATACACGGCCTGGAACACCAGGAACATCACGGCCGCGAGAATCACGAGCCCGAGCACCGGATGCAGCGCCCAGCGGTCGATTCGATCGTCGCGGATGTCGGTGGCGCGCGGCATCACGACGGCGGCCGCGAGCAGCGCGCGCACCCGCGTGTGGATCGCGTCGGGATCGGCCGCGTCGGCCGCGGCCGGCTGGTCGACCGGTGCCGCGGGCGGGTTCGCGACGGCGCGGTCGAGCACGTCGACGAGCCGGCTCGCGCCGCCGCGCCGCACGGCCACCGTCTGCACGATCTGCACGCCCAGCTCGCGCGCCAGCACGTCGACGTCGATCCTGATGCCGCGGCGTTCGGCCGCGTCCATCATGTTCAGCGCCAGCACGACCGGCCGGCCGAGGCGCTGCACTTCGAGCACGAAGCGCAGGTGCAGGCGCAGGTTGGTCGCATCCGCCACGCACACCACGAGATCGGGCGGCGCTTCACCGGGGTGACGGCCGAGCAGCACATCGCGCGTGATGCGCTCGTCGGGGCTCGTCGACTCGAAGCTGTACGCGCCGGGCAGGTCGAGCACCTGGATCTGCCGGCCCGACGGCGCGACAAAACGTCCCACCTTGCGCTCGACGGTGACGCCTGCATAGTTCGCGACCTTCTGCCGCCCGCCGGTCAGTTGATTGAACAGCGCGGTCTTGCCGCAATTGGGGTTGCCGACCAGCGCAATACGCAATGCCGTGGCGCTCATGACTGGCCGCCCTCCTGCACGCTCACGCTGACACGCTCCGCTTCGGCGCGGCGCAGCGCGAAGCGGGTCGAGCCGACCTGGATCAGCAGCGGATCGGCGCCCCACGGCCCGCGCGCCACGACGCGTACCGGCTCGCCGCGCACGAAGCCGAGATCGCGCAGGCGCTGGGCGATGGGGTCGTCGGGCCGCGCGTCGTCGACATGGTCGACCAGGGCCGGCGTGTGTTGGGTCAGATTCGAGAGGCGCATGGCGGGGAGAACGCTACGGAAGAAAAATGAAAATCGTTCTCATTATAAGTGGCCGGGGACAATCGCGACGCGAAGGTCGGCCCGAACCTGTTCGACCGCGAGGGGAAATGAGGGTGAAGCGGGCCCCGGCGTGGGGCCCTCGATGTTTGCAGCCGTGGATGCCGCCTCGGGGCGAGCCGGCGGTCGGCGCTGTCTGGCTGAGCACGGCGGCGAGCACGAGCGCCGCGAACACGACGGCGGCCTCGGCGCAGAGCACTGCGTCGAAGCGCCGCTGCGCGGCGGGACAACCGGGATCGTGCTGTTCGGCGCGGATGCGCAGCGCAGGCGGCACGACCATCCGGTTGCAGCCGAGCAGCGGCGCGCTCGCGGCGCACGCGAGCGGGGCCGCGAGCACGCGGCCCTACGACAGCCCGAGCAGCCGCGCCCCGGTGAGCGCCGTATCCCGCTGCACGTCGTAGCACCCCGTGACGAGCACGACGGCGAACGCGCCGGTCGCGACGGCAAACAGGATGCCCTGCCCGGCCGCCAGCACGCTCTGCGCGTCGACGAGCGCGCCTGCCGTCACTTCACCGTGAACGCGTAGTGCCCTTGCGTGCGGTGGCCGTCGAGCGCGACGGCGACCCACGCCACCGTGTAGACGCCCGGCGTCAGCGGGTTCAGCGCGACGGACATGTGCTTGCGGTTCGACGCGTCGACTTCGGCTTTACCGTTCGTGACGGCGTGGCCCTGCGCATCGGTGACGGCGATCGAACTGAACGCGGGTTCGAGCCCGTCGTCGAAATCGATCGCGACCGTCTTCGGCGAGCCGGTCACGGTTTCGCCCGCGGACGGTGCCTGGTGGGTCGGATAGGCGTGCGCGTGCGCGAGCTGTGCGCCGGCGAGCAACAGCGTGGCGGCGGCAGCGCGCAGCGTGGTCTGGACAGTCATGTCGATTCTCCGTCGATCAGAAGAGCGGCTTGCCGAGCGAGCCGGGGAACAGGTCGTCGAAATACAGATGCGCGTCGAAGAGCACGCCGACATGATGGCCGCTCGCCCGGTTGACCGGAATCTGCGCTTCGACGCCGAATTGCCCGTAGCGATTGAGCCACAGGACACCGGGGTTGAGCGTCCCCGTCGTCTGCCCCGAACACGCGCCCGCGGTGCAGGTGCTCATCGGCGCCTCGACGACGAAGATCATGTTGCTGAGCGGTTGCGGCAGGCCGAGGTTCTTCACCTGCTGCTGCAGGTACGGGATGCTGTATTGCAGCGTCACGCCCCAGCCGAGCGAATTCGGCCCCTGGTCGGACGACGCGGTGGTCAGGTTCGGCCCGAGCTCGGCCGTGAGCGCGAGCGGGCGCAGGTAACCGAGCGACGCGGGCAGATCGCCGAAGCCCTTGCCGACGTAGACGGCCGGCGTGAAGGTCGAGTACGGATTCGCGATCGATTTCGCGCCGGTGCCGCCGATCTGGGTTTTCAGGCCGACCGACGCCATGAATTCGTGCGCGGCGTTCGTGTAGGCGAGGTACTTCACGCCGAGCGTCACGTTGTCCCAGCCCTTCGCGGAGCCGCCGTCCGGGACGTTCTGCGACACGTACTGGCTGGCGACGCTGAACGCGAGGTTCTTCGTGATCAGCTTGTCCCACTCGTACGACACGGTATTGACGTTGAAACTGTTGCCGCTGTCGTCGGAGGACTTGATGTGACCGAACTGCGTGTCGAATTCGTCGCCGACACCGGGGTCGTCCACGGTCATCGTCGCGGGAAAGACGCGATCGCCGACCACGGCGTGCGCGTTCGCTAAAGAAACATGGGACAGGCCGGCAAAGGCGGCCAGCAGCGCGGCGCATGCGCGGGGCGCGTGCCGTTCGGTAAAGCGGGGCATGTGGTGTGTTCTCCGGTTGTCGTTCGATGCCGTCGCGCACGCGCGCGACGAACGGCCGCTCGCTCCGAGCGCGAAGCGGCGGCGTGTCAGGCAGGAAAATCAGACGAACTCAGGAGAACGCAGGCGGCGCGCGCGATTGCGCGACGGTATGGACGAGACGGATGCGGGCCGGAATCGATGCCGACACGATCGGCCGCTGTGAATCCGGCAGCGGCACGGCGAAGGCGACGGAATGGCCCGGCAGCGCGGCGGCGTGGGCAACGAAGCTGCAATAGGGACAAGCTTGCCAGTGCGCGTGGACGCCATGTGCGGGCTTGCCGTCGTCGTGCGCGACCACCGCCTCTTCGACGCTCGCCGTGCAATAGACGGCCAGCGCATCGACGAGCCGGTGACGTGACGCCATCATCTGCGAGACCGCAGGGGCGAGCGCCATCATCAGGATTGCGATCAATCCGATCAGGCTGCCTTGCTTGCGGAAACGGGCGACGTGCATGACGCGCGACGAGGATGGCTGGCGATGAAGGTGGTGGATTATGCCACGCTGAAATCGCGCTCAGGTGCCTGAATAATGCAGTAAACAGGCTCGATATTTCGGAAAGCAATCCGAAGGAATCGAGCCTTGAAACGACCCGCCGCGCGGCGGGCCGATCAGTGCGGGGTGGTCGATGCAACCCCGCGCGCGCGCATCACGCGCGTGTGCCTGCCGCGCGCCCCGCCATCCACTTCCGGTAGCGTCGCGTCTGGCACTGCGCGGCCATTTGCTGCCTCACCAGCGCGCGCAGCGGCGACACCTGCGGGTGCGTGCGGCGGCCTTCGCTGAGCCGCGTCAGTTGGAACTTGACGACGGCCATGTTCGCCAGCGCGCCCAGCGCCTTGTTCTTCCAGCGAATCGGCTCCAGCACCGGCGCGCTGTCCTTGCCGGCTCGCCAGTCGCGCGGCAGGTTCGGCTCGATCGACAGCGCGGTCGCGATGCCGACCATCGCCACGCCGCTGTCGACCACCTGCTCGGCAACCGCGCGGCGCCGGATGCCGCCCGTGACCATCAGCGGCATCCGTGCGACGGCCGTGATGTCGCGCGCGAATTCGAGGAAATACGCTTCGCGGGCCAGCGTGCGCCCGTCGCGTGCCTCGCCCTGCATCGCCGGCACTTCATAGCTGCCGCCCGACAGTTCGACGAAATCGACGCCGAGCGGATTCAGCAGTTCGACCACGCGCTTCGCATCGTCCGCGCTGAAGCCGCCGCGCTGGAAATCGGCCGAGTTCAGCTTGACCGCGACGGCAAATGCCGGCGACACCGTCGCGCGCACGTCCCGCACGATATCGAGCAACAGGCGTGCGCGATTCTCGATGCTGCCGCCCCATTGATCCTGCCGGCGGTTCGTCAGCGGCGACAGGAACTGGCTCAACAGATAGCCGTGCGCCGCGTGAATCTCCACGCCGGTGAAGCCGCTCTGCTCCGCGAGTTGGGCGGCGCGTACGAAGCGCTGCTGCACGTCGGCGATATCGGCTTGCGTCATCTCCTTCGGCACCGGGAACTGCTTCGACAACGCACCGAGCGCGAGCGGCACGGCCGACGGCGCGAGCGTCGTCTGGCCGAGCGCCGCCTGCATCTGGCGCCCCGGGTGATTGATCTGCATCCACACGTGCGCGCCGCCCGAGCGCGCCACCTGCGCCCAGCGGCGGAAGCGGTCGAGATGCGCATCGCTCTCGAGCACGACGCCGTTCGGCCCCGTCATCGCGCGGCCGTCCACCATCACGTTGCCGGTCAGGATCAGGCCGACCTGGCCATCGGCCCACGCTTGATACAGGCGCAGCAACGCGTCGGACGGTGCGTGGTTCGCATCGGCCATGTTCTCTTCCATCGCGGCCTTGGCCAGACGGTTCGGAATCACCGCCCCGTTGGGCAGTGTCAGCGGTGTAAACAGGTTCATGGAGGGCACCCTCGATTGACGATGCCCAACGATAACTTTAAAGTCAACTTTAAGGTCAAGCCCCTTTGGAGCACAGCATGAAAATCGGCGAACTGGCGCGCGCCAGCGGCATCGCGGCGTCGCGCATCCGCTTCTATGAAGCGAGCGGCCTGCTCGAACCGGCCCGTCGGCAGGCAAACGGCTATCGGGAATACGGGTCGGAAGCGTTGACGCGGCTCGCGATCATCGACCGTGCGCAGCGCGCGGGCTTTGCGCTCGACGAAATCCGCGCGGTGCTGCCGCCCGATCTCGGCGCGTGGCCGCGCGACGAACTGCTGGTCGCGCTGCGGCACAAGGTCGATGAAATCGCGCTGCTCGAACGGCGTCTCGCGCAGAACCGGCAACATCTGCAGGTGCTGATCGACGAGATCGAGAACAAGCCCGCGGGCGAGGATTGCGCGGGCGCCGCGCAACGGATGCTCGACCGGCTGTGCGCGCAGGCCGACGAGCCGCCGGCACCGGTGCCCGTGCCCGTCCCGCGGCCGACGCGCAAGCGCGCATGACTGGCTACACTGCGTCACCTGACGCACACACAACCTGCGCTGTGGCGAGACAAGACGACGCGTGCCCGTCGGCTTCCGCCGCGCGACCTCATCCTCATCAAGTCCCGATCCGCATGACGCTCCCCCGCATCAAAGGATGCCTCGTCGCCGCGCTGCTGACGTTCGGCATCGGCAGCACCTTCGCCGCGAACTGCGGCGACACGCCGGCTTCGATCCGTTGCCCGGACACCGCCGGCCTTCCAGGCGACATCGTCGCGCAGCTTCCCGCCGGCTACGAAGCGCTGGATGCCGCGTCAGGACGACTGACCGACGGCGCCCGCATCGGCTATGTCGTCGTCGCGCATCAGCCCGACGATTCGATGCGCAAGGCGTCGCTGCGTCCGCTGCTGATCTTCCTGCCGGGCAAGGACGGGCACTATCGGCTGGCGGCGCGCAACGACGCCGTGATCATGAAAGCCGACGAAGGCGGGATGGGCGACCCGTATCTGGACGGCGTGGCCGACAACGCGCTCACGATCGAACCTCGCACCTTCACGGTCGAACAGGGCGTCTTCGCGGGGCCGAGCCACTGGCGCGACCGCGTGACGTTTCGCTACGACGCAGCCCATCGCACGTGGGTGTTCCATCGGGAAGTCATGCGGAACTGGCGCCTCAACGACGACCCGGACGGCGATGCGCTGAAAGCCGACCCGGTGCGCGTCACGCGCGCCAATGCGGCGAAAGCCGTCACGTTCGAAGCATGGCGGCCGAGTTACTGGTGCGATTCGGCCGAGCGGCGCGACACCGATCCGGTTTGCAGCAAGCCGCATTGACGGCGACGCGGCGTCACGGCTGACGATGCGGGCGGGTAAGCGGTACCGTGCTGCACGCGCGATGTGGCTGTCGGCACGCGCGGGCGCCCTTCCCCGGCCATGCAGCTTTGCTTACGTCGCAGGTAATCGACGCGCGTAGCCCGCGCCGCGATCATGGCTCCATCGACGCACTCACGCCAAGGAACCCACCATGACCGCCTACGCCATCGCCCACCTGCACGACGTCGAGATGTGCGACGACATCGTCGAGTACCTCGAACGCATCGACGGCACACTCGCTCCGTTCGACGGCCATTTCGTGATTCACGGCGCGCGGCCGGAGGTGCGCGAAGGCGTATGGCGCGGCGACCTGATCGCGATCGCGTTTCCCGATCTCGACACGGCACGTGCGTGGTACGAATCGGATGCGTACCGGCAGATCCAGCCGCTGCGCGCCCGACATGCGAGCGGCCCGCTGATCCTGATCGACGGCGTCGCCGAACCGCACAAGGCGACCGACATCCTGCGTTGATCGGCCACGCCGGCGGCGCTTACGACGCGTTGCGCTCCATCGGCTCGCCGACGACGAACCCGCCGCCCTGGAACCGCTGCGCGGGATCGTCGTAGTCGGCGGTCGGCGCCGTCACCGGGAACAATCCGGCGAACTGCTCGGAGCTGTCGCGCGGGCGGAAGCCGATGAAGCCGGCCTTCGTGTTGTCCCACCACTTCACCGGGTTGTCCGACGCGCCGTACACGATCGCGTGCCCGACGCGGTTCGTCAGTAGCGAGCAGCGCACGAGCTCGATGAAGTCGCGATAGCTGAGGAACGTCACGAGCATGCGCGGATTCTTTGGCACTTCGAACGATGAGCCGATCCGCAGGCACACCGTCTCGATCCCGAAGCGATCGAAGTAGTAGCGCGACAGCGATTCGCCGAAGCACTTCGTCACGCCGTACAGGCTGTCGGGGCGCAGCGGCGAATCGGCGTCGAGCACTTCCGTGACCGGATGGAAACCGATCGCATGATTCGAGCTCGCGAACACGACGCGCTTCACGCCGTGCTTGCGCGCGGCTTCGTACAGGTTGTACGTGCCGGTGATGTTCGCGCCGACGAGATCGTCGAACGGCGCATCGACCGAAATGCCGCCGAGATGGACGATCGCGTCCACGCCGTCGACGAGCTGCATCACCGCGGCCCGGTCGGCCAGGTCGACGACGCGGGTTTCTTCATGCGCAGCGGCGTCGCCGAGCGTCGCGATGTCGCTGACGCGCACGACGTCGGCCCAGTCGGCGAGCGCGCCGCGCAACTGGCGGCCGAGGTTGCCGGCCGCGCCCGTCAGCAGCAGGCGCCCGAACGGTTTGCGCGCGCCGGTGGATGAGGCGTTCATCGAATCTCCTTTCCTTGAATCTGACCTGAAATCTGACTGAATCGGAAAACGTTTTCCAACTATACGCGCCAGCACAGCCGAACGTCAATGGTCGAACCCGTTCGCTGCCATCCGCACTTTCCCGATATCGCCGCGTGGCCGCGCGTGCCCTTTTTCTGCCACAATCCGGCGTTATCGAACGAAAACGTTACCCTTCCGATGAAAAAAGTTTCCCCGACGATCCGCGACGTGGCCGCGGAAGCCGGCGTGTCGGTCGCGACGGTATCGAAGTACGTGAACGGCACGCAGCGCTTCTCGCCGACCGTCGAGGCACGGCTCAAGGAATCGATCGAGCGTCTCGGCTACCGTTCGAACCCGCTCGCGCGCTCGATGATCACCGGGCGCACGCGCACCATCGGCCTCGTGATCCTCGACATCAGCAACCCGCACTTCACGAACGTGGTGAAGGGCGCGAACCGCGTCGCGCTGCAGCACGACTACACGCTGCTGCTCGTCGATACCGAGGAGAACCAGACGCGCGAACGCTCGCTGATCGAAGCGCTCGCGCAGCGCGTCGACGGGCTGATCGTCAGCACGCGGATGCCGGATGAAGAAGCCGGGTGGATGCTCGACCTCAACAAGCCGCTCGTGCTGCTGCGGCGCAGCCCCGGCCTGCCGATTCCGAGCGTCGGCATCGACAACCGGCTGTCGACCTACATGCTCGCGCGCCACCTGCTCAATCTCGGGCACACGCGCATCGCGTATCTCGGCTTCGGCACCGCGCGCGTGAACGACGAACGGATCCAGGGCGCGCGCGACTGTCTCGCGGAAGCCGGGCTCACGCTCGACGTGCACGATGCGCATGCGCCGACCGCCGAAGCCGGCGAACGCGCGTGCTCGCGCGTGATGCTCGGGCCGCAGCGCCCGCAGGCCGTGATCTGCTACAACGACCTGATCGCGCTCGGCTTCATGAAGGAAGCCGCGTCGCTCGGCTTCCGGCTGCCGCAGGATGTGTCGGTCGCGGGCATCGACAACGTGCCGTACGGCGAATACGCGGCGCCCGCGCTGACGACCGTCGACATCCAGAGCGAGAACATGGGCGAGCTCGCGATGCAGAAGCTGATCGACGCGCTCGCGGGGCGCACCGATGCGAGCTATTCGACGTTCGAGCCGCGGCTGATCATGCGCGCGTCGACGGCCGCGGTCGGCTGAGCGCCCCGCTTCGAGCCTTCAAAAGAAAACGCGCCGCCCAAGGGCGGCGCGTTCGTTTGCGGACATGCGATGACGCGATCAAGCGTCGAGCTGCGCGGGCTTCATCTTCGGCGTGAGCATGTGCATCACGCCCAACGCGATCAGGTAGGCCGACGCGCCGATCGCGAACAGCACCCAGTAGTGGCCCGTGCGCTGCAGCACCTGGCCGATCACTTCCGAGAACAGCACACCGCCGATCGAACCGGCCATCCCGCCGATGCCGACCACCGACGCGACCGCGCGGCGCGGGAACAGGTCGGATGCCGTCGTGAACAGGTTCGCCGACCAGCCCTGGTGCGCGGCGGCGGCAAGGCCGACGATCAACACCGCGGCCCACAGGCTCTGCACCTGCGACACGAACGCGATCGGCAGCACGCAGCACGCGCAGATCAGCATTGCCGTCTTGCGCGCGCCGTTCACGCTCCAGCCCGCGCGCAGCAGCATCGACGACAGCCAGCCGCCGCCGATGCTGCCGACCGTCGTCAGCGCATAGATGCAGACGAGCGGCAGGCCGATGTGCTGCATGTCCATCCCGCGCGATTCGTTGAGCCACTTCGGCAGCCAGAACAGGTAGAACCACCACACCGGGTCGGTCAGGAACTTGCCGATCAGGAACGCCCACGTCTCGCGCTTGCGGATCAGTTCGCCCCAGCGCGGCGCACCGGCGTTCGCATTCGCCGCGTCGAGCGCTTCGGCTTCGTCGCGCGGCTCGTCGTACTCGGCGGCGAGCGCGCGCGTATCGGCCTGGCGATAGAACACGAGCCACACCGCGAGCCACACGAGGCCAATCGCGCCGATGATCACGAACGCCGCGCGCCAGCCGTAGGCCACCGCGATCGCCGGGATGATCGCCGGCGCGAACACCGCGCCGATGTTCGCGCCCGAGTTGAAGATGCCGGTGGCAAGCGCGCGTTCGCGGCGCGGGAACCACTCGGCCGTCGTCTTGATCGCGGCCGGGAAGTTGCCGCCCTCGCCGATCCCGAGCAGCGCCCGCACGAACGCGAAGCCCATCACCGAGCCGACCGCCGCGTGCAGCATCGCGGCGATACTCCACACCAGCATCGCCAGCGCATACGAAATGCGCGTGCCGAGCCGGTCGACGATGCGCCCGAAGCCGAGCAGGCCGAGCGCATAGAACGCGGAAAACGCCATCACGATGCGGCCGTACTGCACCTGGCTCCAGCCGATGTCGTGCTGGAGCATCGGCGCGAGCAGGCCAAGGATCTGCCGATCCATGTAGTTGATCACGGTCGCGAAAAACAGCAGCGCACAGACGGTCCAGCGGTAGCGGCTGGCGGCAGCGCGCACGGCGCCGACGACGGCAGATTGCATGAATGTCTCCGATACGCGGCCGCGCCCGTCGCGCCGCACGATGTTCATTGACCGGCGACCGGCGCCGGGGCGGACGACAGCGCGCTGTCGCGCGCGGCCGATTCCGCCGATCAATCTGGAAAACGTTTTTCAAAGGATAGGGCGTGTGCCGGCGCCCTGTCAGTCGGGGATTTCGATGAGTCATCTCAAATTGGCCGTGGCAAAAGAGACGACTGTTTCGCCGCGTGGCATTAACCGTTTTTCCCGGATTTTCCCGACGGGCGCGCGCGGGTACGGTGGCCGATACACATGTCCGATTCCAGCCAGAATCGGCGGCCGGGATGGTTTACAGTCGTCCCATGCGCCTCGATCCCGACACCTGCTACGACGCCCTGCTTTCGCGGAACCGCCGCTTCGACGGCTGGTTCTTCGTCGGCGTGGCGACGACCGGTGTGTATTGCCGCCCCGTCTGCCCGGTGAAGCCGCCGAAGGCGCAGAACTGCAGCTACTACCCGACCGCCGCGGCCGCCGAGAAAGCCGGCTTTCGACCCTGCATGCGCTGCCGCCCGGAGCTCGCGCCCGGCCACGGGCTGCTCGACCTGTCCGGCAATCTCGCCGACGCGGCCGCCACGCTGATCGAGGACGGTTTCCTGAACACCCATTCCGTCGACGCGCTCGCGCAGCGCGTCGGCGTGACCGAGCGCCATCTGCGCCGGATCTTCGGCGCGCAGTTCGGCGTGTCGCCGGTCGAGTTCGCGCAGACGCACCGGCTGCTGATGGCCAAGCGGCTGCTGACCGATACCGCGCTGCCGGTGGCCGTCGTCGCGTCGACGGCCGGATTCGGCAGCGTGCGGCGCTTCAACGACCTGTTCCTGCAGCGTTACGGCCTCAATCCATTGCGGCTGCGCAAAGGGGCCCGTGCATCGGCCGATGGCGACATGACGTTCCCGCTGCCATATCGGCCGCCGTTCGCGTGGGACGACCTGATGCGCTTTCTCGCGCAGCGGCAGATCGATGGCGTCGAGCGAATCGATGCACCGGGTTATGCGCGCGTCGTCGACATGCCGAACCGGAACGGCAACGGCGATAACGGGCGCGTCGCCGGCTGGCTGTCCGTCACGCACGTACCGCAGCGCTTCGCGCTGGCCGTCACCGTATCGCCCGCGCTGACGCCGGTCGTGCCGGCCGTGCTCGCACGCGTGCGGCGGCTGTTCGATCTCGACAGCCGCCCCGACGTGATCGACGCGCATCTCGGCGAACTCGCGAGCGGCTCGCCGGGCCTGCGTGTACCGGGCGCGTTCGACGGCGTCGAGATTGCGATCCGTGCGATCGCGGGCGAAC
The DNA here is from genome assembly GCF_017104865.1 of Burkholderia sp. Ac-20349. Classification (NCBI taxonomy): domain Bacteria; kingdom Pseudomonadati; phylum Pseudomonadota; class Betaproteobacteria; order Burkholderiales; family Burkholderiaceae; genus Burkholderia; species Burkholderia sp. Ac-20349. The sequence continues at coordinate 109,024 of NZ_JAAGPM010000008.1, read as the reverse complement.
GGCTGGTGGCAGCACATGCGGGCACGCCGGTGCTGGCGCGCATCGCCGAACGTTTCGGCTCATCGGTGGAAGGCGCGCCGCCGGGCCTCACGCACGCGCTGCCTTCCGCCGCGACGCTGGCCGCCCTGCCGCCTTCCGCCCTTGAAACGATCGGCATCGCGCGCGACGCGGCACTGGCGATCGTGTCGCTCGCCCGCGCAGTCGACGACGGCACGCTCGCGCTCGAACCGATGGCGCCGCTCGACGCGACGCTGGCCGCGCTGCGCGCGCTGCCCGGCTTCGACGAACGCGCGGTGCAGTACGTCGCGATGCGCGCGATGGCCTGGCCGAATGCGTTCCCGGCCGACGATGCGTGGCTTCCCGACCGCACCGAACGCGCCCGTATGCCCTCATCCGCGCCGCATGCTGCGCGCTGGGCGCCGTGGCGCGCGTATGCCGCACTGCACGTGTGGCGCCTTCATGGAGATGTGTTGCGATGACTCCCGCTCACCTGATTCCGAGCCCGCTGGGCGACATCGCCGTGCGCATCGAGGACGATGCGCTGACGGGCCTCTACTTCGTCGGCCAGAAATACTTCCCGCCGGTTGCGATCGTGACCGAAGCGGACGCGCGCGCGATGTCGCCGCTTGCGCGCAAGGTCGCGGAAGAAGTCGCCGAATACTTCACCGGCACGCGCGAGACGTTCTCGGTGCCGATCCACTTGCGCGGCACCGCGTTTCAGCGACGCGTCTGGAAGGAGTTGCTCGCGATTCCGTTCGGCGAGCTCGTGACGTACGGCGAGATCACCGAGCGCGTCGGGTTGCCGATGAGCGGTGCGCGCGCCGTGGGCGGTGCGGTCGGCCGCAACCCGGTGTCGATCATGGTGCCGTGCCATCGCGTGGTCGGTGCATCGGGCAGCCTGACCGGTTATGCGGGCGGCATCGATCGCAAGCGCGCGCTGCTGTCGCTCGAAGGCGCGGGGTTCGAGCGCGGCGCTCATCATCCGGTGCAGCAGGCGCTCGCGTTCTGAGTAGCGTTAAGCGACCGCGTCACGCGCTCAGCACAGGCCGGCGCGCTTCACGCTTCGCATACGCGCCGGGCGTCACGCGGAATTTCGCCTGGAACAGCGCGATGAACGACGACGTCGAATCGTAGCCCAGTTGCGCGGCCACCGCGCCGATCGGCTCGCCGGCATCGAGCAGCGGCAGCGACGCAAGCAGCCGCACCGCCTGCCGCCATTCGGTGAACGACAGCCCCGTGTCCTGCCGGAACAGCCGCGACAGCGTGCGCCGCGTCGCGCCGACCTGATGCCCCCAATCGTCGAGACTGCGCGTATCGCCGGGAAATGCATGCAACGCACGCGCGATTTTCAGCAGACGCGGATCGCGCGGCAGCGGCACCGTCAGCGGCGCCTGTCGCATCCGCGCGATCCGGTCGGCGATCAGGCAGACGAGCGCACCGTCCGGCCCGGTCTCGTCGTAGTTCACCGGCAAGTCGGCCGTGGCGATCACCAGCTCGCGCAGTAGCGGCGTCATGCTGAGAATCGCGCAATCGTCGTGTACGTCGTCGCGCGCGATCGCTGCGTCGAGATACAGGCTGTGGAACGCCACGCAATCGCGCGTCGACACCGCGTGCGGCACGTGCGGCGGAATCCACATCGCATAGTGCGGCGGCAGCAGGTGACGGCCCGACGGCGTCGACACCTCGAGCACGCCGCTCGTCGCATACATCAGTTGCGCCCACGGATGACTGTGCGCGTCGACATTCGCGTTGCCGGGAATCTCGAACGCACGCACGTACAGCGGCCTCGGCAGGCGCGCCATCGGCGGCACCGCATAAGGGTCACCCGATTGTCCCGCCAGCAACATAAGACGTCCTCCGAAGGTCATTGCACGATCGAGCGCGATGCTACCGTGACGGCTCTTCTTTCACATGGCTTCCGTTCATGAGCGCTCATACCCGCACCACCCGCAAGACCGTCACCGCGATCCGATCGACCAAGGGCATCGGCAGCCTCGTGTCGCTGACCGCGTATTCCGCACCGATGGCGAAGCTGGTCGACGAGGTGGCCGACGTGATCATCGTCGGCGACTCTGTCGGCATGGTGCTGTACGGGATGCCCGATACGCTGCGCGTCACGCTCGACATGATGATTGCACACGGTGCAGCCGTCGTGCGCGGCGCTGCGCAGGCGTGCGTCGTCGTCGACCTGCCGTTCTCGACCTACCAGGAATCGCCCGCGCAAGCGTATCGCTCCGCCGCGCGCCTGCTCGCCGAAACCGGCGCGCAGGCCGTGAAGCTCGAAGGCGGCAGCGAAATGGCCGACACGATCCGTTTCCTCGTCGAGCGCGGCATCCCGGTGATGGCGCACGTCGGCCTCATGCCGCAGCAGGCCAACGCGACGGGCGGCTTCCGCGCGCAGGGGATGGACCCGCGTTCGGCCGCGCAGGTGTTCGACGCCGCGTGCTCGGCCGAACAGGCCGGTGCGTTCAGCGTCGTCGTTGAAGGCACGGCCGAAGCGCTCGCGCGCCATATCACCGAAACACTGACGATCCCGACAATCGGCATCGGCGCATCGCCCGCGTGCGACGGGCAGGTGCTCGTGACCGAGGACATGATCGGCGCGTTCGATGCGTACACGCCGCGCTTCGTGAAGCGTTATGCCGATGCGAACGCGGTGATGCGCGATGCGATCCGTCAGTACGCGCACGACGTGCGGCAGCGTGTGTTCCCGGAACCCGCGCATTGCTTCGGGTATGGCAAGCCGCTGCAATTGGTGGATGCGGCTGACGCGGCTGCGTGATGCCGTCGCGAAGGCATTCGCGAACGCCTTGCGAACAATGGTGCGATCACTTCATGCGCGCTTGCGCATCGCATGCGCAACCCGCGCGTTCGCTTCGAATTTCGCGCGATGCGTCGAGAAGAACGTCCGCACGTTGCGAACGTTCGACGCACCGGTGAACAAGCGTCGCGCGAATTCGTCGTATTCGGCGACGTCGGCCAGATCGGCCACCACGACGAAATCCGGCCCCGGCGACACGCGATAGCACTGCGTGACGGCCGGCTCCGCGCACACGTACGCTTCGAACGCGTCGTAGTCTTCGGCTGTCTGCCGGTCGAGGCTGATCTCGATCAGCGCGGTGACGGCCGTGCCGATCGCCACCGGATCGAGTACCGCGACCTGCCGGCGGATCACGCCGGCCTCCGTCAGCCGCCGCACGCGGCGCATGCAGGTGGGCGGCGACGACAGCGCGCGCTCGGCCAGTTGCAGGTTCGACACCGACGCGTCGTCCTGCAGGATCGCGAGGATGCGCAGGTCGAGATCGTCGAGGGTGATGCCGGCCATCAGCGGCTCCTTCCGGTCAGGACGTGAAATTTAATTTCAGCATGATAGACGATCTGCCAATCATTTCATTTGTGTCTGTATTTTGAAATTTAATTCCATTTAGGCCGCTCTACCATCGCTCTCACTGATCCAGACAGGACATTTACGGAGCGCGATATGTGTGGAATTGTCGGGGCGGTTGCCCAGCGGGACATCCTGCCGAACCTGGTCGACGGCCTGAAGCGGCTCGAATACCGCGGCTACGATTCGTGCGGCGTCGTGGTCTACCGCGACCGGGCGCTGGCGCGCGCCCGCAGCGTCGACCGCGTCGCGAACCTGCAGCGCGAGATCGCCGAGCAAGCGTTGTCGGGCTACACCGGCATCGCGCACACGCGCTGGGCCACGCATGGCGCGCCCGTCACGCTCAACGCGCATCCGCACTTCTCGCCGAGCGACGCCAATGCGCGCATCGCGCTGTCGCACAACGGGATCATCGAGAACTGCGATCAACTGCGCGCGGAATTGCAGGCGCATGGCTATGTGTTCGCGAGCCAGACCGACAGCGAGGCGATCGCGCACCTGATCGACCACCTGTATGACGGCGATCTGTTCGATGCAGTCCGGCGCGCGGTCGCGCGACTGCGCGGCAGCTATGCGATCGCGGTGATGTGTCGCGACGAACCGCACCGGATCGTCGGCGCGCGCGACGGGATGCCGCTCGTGGTCGGGGTCGGCGAAGGCGAGAATTTTCTGGCATCCGATGCGATTGCGCTGTCGGGGATCACCGATCGGATCGCTTACCTCGAGAACGGCGACGTTGCCGATATCCAGCTGCATCGCTACTGGATCGTCGACGCCGCGGGCCAGCGCGTCGAGCGCGCGGTGCAGCGGGTCGCCGCGCATAGCGGCGCGGCCGATCTCGGGTCGTATCGCTACTACATGCAGAAGGAAATCTTCGAGCAGCCGCAGGCAGTGGCCGATACGTTGCTCGATGTGTCTTCGATCATGCCGGAGTTGTTCGGTGACGGCGCGTGGCGGGTTTTCAATGACGTCGATTCGGTGTTGTTGCTCGCTTGTGGTGGGAGTTATCACGCGGCGCTCACCGCGAAATACTGGATCGAGAGCATCGCGAAGCTGCCGGCCAGCGTGGAAATTGCGAGCGAGTTCCGGTATCGCGACAGTGTGCCGAATCCGCGCACGTTGGTCGTCGCGGTGTCGCAAAGCGGCGAGACGGCCGATGTGCTCGGTGCGGTGCATGTCGCCAAGCGCATCGGGATGATGCATACGCTCGCGATCTGCAACGTCGCGACGAGTGCGTTGATGCGCGAATGTGCGCTGCAGTTCGTCACGCGTGCGGGGATCGAAATCGGGGTGGCTTCGACGAAGGCTTTTACGACGCAGCTCGTTGCGTTGTTCCTGCTGACGTTGTCGCTTGCGCAGGTGCGCGGGCGGTTGAGCGACGACGAGGAAAAGGAACATCTGCGTGCGCTGCGGCATCTGCCCGATGCGATGTCGAAGGTGCTCGCGCTGGAGCCGCAGATCATGGCGTGGTCAGAGTTGCTCGCGCGACGCGACAACATGCTGTTTCTCGGGCGCGGGATGCACTATCCGATCGCGCTCGAAGGCGCGCTGAAGATGAAGGAGATTTCGTATATTCACGCGGAAGCTTATCCGGCAGGGGAGCTGAAGCATGGGCCGCTGGCTTTGGTGAGTAACGAAATGCCGGTGATTGCAGTTGCGCCGAATGACATGCTGCTTGAAAAGCTACGGTCGAACATGCATGAGGTCAGTGCGCGGAATGGCCGGCTTTTTGTGTTTGCGGATGTGGACTGCGGGTTGGTGCCGAGTGAAGGGATCGAGGTGATTCGACTCAACGAGTACTACGGGCCGCTTTCGCCGATTCTGCATACGGTGCCGATGCAACTGCTCGCATATCACGCTGCGCTGGCACGGGGGACGGATATTGATAAGCCCAGGAATCTGGCGAAGTCGGTGACGGTGGAGTGAGGGTCTCCGAATCAGCGATTCGGGTCGGGCATGACGACGCGCAGCGCGAGACGTTTTCCGGAATGACTTGCCCGCATCGCAACCGAGCAACGGTCAGGCTGACGTCGCCCGGTTTCCGCAGCAGCACGATCCGGCCTGACGTGGCGCCGCCGCCGTGTGCCGCGGCGTCACCCGCGACCATGCTCCCGCCGATACTCCGCCCGAGTCTTCCCCGCCAGCTTGCGGATATCGCGCATCAAGTGAGCCTGAGCGAGATACCCGAGAGGGCATGCGCCAGTTCCGCGAGATCGACAGATCACCCGCTTCGGCGTCACGCTCACATCGCTGGAAAAACGCTGCTGCAGCGTGCGCTCGCTCAACCCCGCACGCTCGAAATGTTCCGTTGCGGAGCCCCTTACCGGCCAAAGACTCGCGCAAGAAACCCGCTATTGCGAGAGACTCAGCTTCTTCAACAACACCGCACCACTCGCCGGACTCACGAGCGAAATGGATTCGATATCCAGGTACAACCTCGAAGTCCTCGTCGTGATGTCGGTCGGCTCGTCGTTGCTCGGCTCGGCGTGCTCGATGTGTTCGGTCAGGTACGGCCGGACCAGGTGCCCGGAAAGAGCGAACACGAACCCGCCATGCGTTTGCGCGTACGCAGCGGGTGACAGCCTCACGCGGCCGCGCACGGTGGACTTCCTGCCTTTTCCGGGATCGAGTTCGATGATGTCGATCTGCTGGATATAGCCTTTTGCCTTCGCCTCGGGTGCGATCACGAGCCCTCGCCCTCGCGGCCCGGTAATGACCTTTCTGAGCAGGATGCCTGTCCGGCCTTCGCCGTCGGCGTCGACCAGGTCGACGTCCACGTTCAACAGATGCTTCTGCGACTGATATCGCAGCCCGTACGACACCGGCACCAGGAAAGTTACCTCACGATCCAGGTTGACCGCGGCCAGGTCGGCGTTCTGGCCATGCTTGTCGGCCACGCCGGGGACCAGGCTGCGAACGCGATCGCTCAGGGACGGGGACGCGCTTTTGACGTGCAGCTTCTCCAGTGCGTCCCTAATCGCAACCGGATCGTCGCCGACAATCGGCCGCGTGAGCGACGTGTTGGCCGAAACGGCAGGCGCGACGCTCGCCGTTTCGTTGACATTGTCGGCCGCTGCACGCGACGCGACTGGGGCCAGCATGATCGCCACGGCGACGACGCACGCGACATTCAGACGGCCCAACATGGATCTCCGGTGAAACACGACAAACTCCTGATTTTCTGGCGGATCGGTCGACTATGAGATCGGCAGGATCAAGCGATCGGTAACGGTCCAACCGTTCGAGTTCACCGGTCGCCTGCGCGACACATCATAGGTTCATTGTCAGTTCGGCAGCAGGCCGGCGCGCCGCACTATCGCAGTGCCCAGACTACAACAATCCACGACAAGCGAGCAGCAGCGCGATGGGCTGGGGCAGTGACATTCAGTTGCTCAAACTCCCGCTGCGCCTCCCGCCAGAGAGGAGCCGCCCTTTCGTGCAGGCGCCGCCCTTCCTCGGTGAACTCGATCAGGCGGCTTCGGCCGTCCTTGGGCGACGGCTTGATCGTGACGAAGCCGTCGCGTTCCAGGAAGCCAACCATTTTCCCCATCGCCGTTCGTTCGATAGCCAGTTTCTCGGCCTCGGCGATCGACGCTGGATCCGTGACATCGATCCTGACCGGCACAACGCCCGGCTCGTCGAAACCGCTCGTGTTGCGCATGCCCGCATAGACTTTCGCCGCCCCGCGACGACGTGCCTCTCGCGCAAAAGCCAGACCCAGGCCGCGATTGGCACCGGTGAATTTCAGGAGGCAACCGCCCCACCCCGCACGAAATGATGCTCCACCCTCGTGCGCAGTACGCCATCGAGCGCGGCCAGTCGTTCGCGCAGTCGCACCGCTTGCCCTTCCGTCATCTCCCCGAGAACGATTTTTTGCTCGAGAACGTCACCACAACGGGTGATGGCCCAACGGTCGACCGTGGCGGTTTCACCTTCGAGCACAGCAGCCGCGGTCGAGACGATGCCCGGATTCCGTCTCGACACGAGATGAACCGTATGCGTCAGCGTGAAACCAGGAAGGAACTGCGACCAGTCTTCACAGACTGCCGGGTGGGAAGCAGAGGTAGCTTGACGCATGGTTGCTCCGGATGAGTGGTTATCGAACCGGTGCCAGCCATGCTGCTCCCGTTTCGTTGCCGTAAATCGGCCGCATCGCCTCGAAGGCGTCCACCTTGCCCGGGAGGGCAGGTTGGCGTCGGATAGTCCGACTCTGGATGCTTGATTTCTCGCGTTCGACATTTCGAACACTGGTTCATTATACCGAATACCCGGCATCGGGCAAGCAGTGCCGGGAGAACCGCACTCCGGCCGGATGGCTCCTCCCCATCCGGCCCCTGTGCCGGGGGCGCCCGAGGACGTTCATCGGCCGAAGGCATGGACCTGCTGGCGGTGATCGGTGGGCCAAAGCCGCCCAGGCGCTGGAATGAGAACCAGGCGCCGTGCTATTCGCTCGCACGATGGGTCGGTGCTTCGTCCATCTGCATGCGGCTCCCTCCCTCAATGCTGGATCGTCAGATTGCGTCCCACGGCGCGTGCCGCCAACGTTCGAACAGAAAATCGCTGAACGCCATCAGCCGGCGCGGCACGGGTTCGCGCCGCGCCCGCACGATGCTGATCTTCGAGGGCGTCGCTTCCCATTCCGGCAGCACGCGCACCAGCCGTCCATCGCGCAATTCCTCATGGATATCCCAGGTCTCACGCAGCGAGATGCCCAATCCGGCCAGACACCACGCATGCAGCACCTCGCCGTTGTCGCTGCACAAGGTACCGCTGACCGCAACAGCATGCTCCCGGCCGCCCTTGCGCAGAGGCCAGGTGTTTTGCAGCAAGCCGGGATAGGCGAATACCAGGCAGTTGTGCTGCGCGAGGTCTTCGGTTTTTTCGGGCCGGCCATACGCTTTCAGGTAGGCGGGAGACGCTGCCAGGACGCGCCGGTTGTCGGCGATGCGCCGAGCCACCAGTCGCGAGTCGGCCAGCTCGCCCATGCGGATCGCCATATCCAGGTCGCCGCCATACAGATCCTGCACCTGATCGGACAGGCGCAGGTCGAAGCCGACCCGGGGATGCAGGCGGCAGAAATCCTGAATCGCCGTTGCCACGAACTTGCGGCCAAACGGCGTGGGCGCGGTCAGGCGAATGATGCCGCTCAGTTCCTGGCTGCCGCCGGTCGCCAGCTCCTGCAATTCCTCCAGCACACCCAGCGCCACCCGCGCCCGTTCGGCGATCGCGCGGCCTTCGTCGGTAATCCGCAGATGGCGGGTATTGCGCTCGAACAGCGTGGTGCCCAGCGCCTGTTCCAGCCGAGCGATCTGCTTGCTCACAGTCTTGGGCGCCAGGTGCAGGTCGCGCGCGGCGGCGGAGAAGCTCTGGCGCTCCACCACTTGCACGAACACCGACAGGTCGTCGAGATTGCGCAGGGTCATTTGGGTCGATTCGTAGAAAGTGTTTGGCTATTTTGGTCATTCAAAGGATATAGCGAGTCCGCGAGACTGACACGCTTCGTCCGGTGCCGCCTCGCCTCACTCCCCCGGGAGTTGCACTCACCGGCCTATCCCAACTGGAGTTGCTGATGATCCAACACATTCTTGACGTCCTGACCCGCCATGACAGCACAGGGCCGGCCGATTCCGTCGCAGCGATCCGGCCGCTGCCGGCAGCAGTATCGGCAGCGCGGAACTGAGCCATGAACGAGCGCATTCCTTTCGTCATCTATGTCTTCGCGCTCTGCTCATTCGCCCTGGGCTTCACCGAGTTCGTCACCATCGGCCTGGTGTCCATCATTTCCGCTGACCTGCATGCCAGCGTCAGCCACGTGGGCACAGCAGTAACGGCCTATGCACTGGGCGCTGTGATCGGTGCGCCGGGCCTCACGGCACTGGCCACGCGCTGGCCGCGCAAACGCCTGCTGCTGGTGGCGATGGCACTGTTCACGCTGGGCAATGCCGTCGTCAGCCTGTCCGGTACGCTGGCGCCGATGCTGGTGGCCCGCTTCGCGTCGGGGCTGGGGCATGGCGTGTTTCTGGCCGTGGCGTCCAGCGTGGCCACGCAACTGGCGGGCCGGCATCGCGCGGGCGCGGCGGTGGCCGTGGTGTTCGGTGGCCTCACGCTGGCCCTGGCACTGGGCGTGCCGCTTGGCACCTACCTGGGCAGCGTGTGGCGTTGGCAGGCCATCTTCATGGCCGTGGCCGCCAGCGGCGCGATCGGCTTCCTGGGCCTGCTGGCCCTGATGCCGACCGATCGCAACGATGCCTCGGCTCAGGCCAATGCGATGGACGGCCTGCATGCCATGTTCAATCCGCCCCTGCTCGCTGGGGCCGGTATCACCGTGCTGGCCTATGCGGGGTCGTTCTCGCTCTATACCTACATCTCGCCCATCCTGTTGCAGGTAACGCACGTTTCAGAGCGAACGGCCAGTCTGCTGATGCTGGGTTACGGCGTGATGGCGGCCATGGGCAATGTGTGGGGCGGCCGCCTGACCGACCGCAAGGGCGCGGATGCGGCCGTGATGACGGTGCTGGCCGGCCTGGCGGTGGTACTGCTGGCGATCCGGCTATCGGCACCATCTCTGCCGCTGATGGCGCTGTTGACCGGCCTGCTCGGTGCGCTGACCTATGCAGCGGTGCCGGCCCTGCAGGCGCGGGTCATCGGGCTGGCGCACGTCCATGCACCGCAAGCGCCCGCGGTTGCGGCCGGCCTGAACATCGCCGGGTTCAATGGCGGTATCGCATTGGGTTCGCTGCTGGGTGGCGCCAGTCTGGAAGCGATGGGGCTCACCAGTACGGCATGGGTCGGCGCGGTTGCCGTGGGCGTGGGGAGTGTCTGGATGCTTTGGCAGATGCGGCGCCCTGCGTTCCTGACGGCGAAGGGTCAAGGATAGGCGAATCAAGAAGCCGCCACGCAGGGTGCGGATCGGCAGATGTGTCAGAGCCCCGCATCTGGAAAGCATGGGCGTACCACGTGCCAGGTGTTCGGGTGCAACAGGGCGGCCGCATCGCATGCCCGAGGTCTTCGTGACAGACAGGAGCGGCGCATATCGTCCGCATTGACTTGCTCACCGCTCCGATCTGGTGCCGAAGCGTGTTGGCACGACCTACATATCGCACGACGAGCAAAACGACCGTGCGGCCGTGCTCGATGAGTGCGCCATCGCGCGAGCAAGCATCGATGAATGTCCCGAGCCTCGACCTGGCTAGACCTTGCCTTCCCGGCTGTAGTAAAGGCTCTCGCCACACTGGCTACAGAAGTGCTCCCGCATGAACGTGTGCTGCATGATATTGCGGACATGAACTCGGTCGTTGCCGCAACTACGGCACACGACTCGACTTCCGCGCATTGCGTCAGGGTAGGTGGCCCGATACCACTGGTAGTTTCTTGCGCGCATGTGCTTAATGCGCTTCTGGTTCGAGTGCACAATAAGCGCACTCAAGACGATCAATAAAAGCAAAAACATCCAAAAATAGCCATTCATCGCCTGCTCTCCGAGGATCAAGTTTATTTTTTTGACGAAGATACTTGGCTGCACAGCTCACGAACTGGCGTCGCGCGACCACCTCAGGATTCACGGTACGAAAACCCTCGTGCAGCATCACCTGCTGCACGAGGGCACGCCCCACCCCTCACGCGATGTACTTGTTCTTGATTCGAATATCCCGCCCCTGAAACGGCCCCGTATCGTGCTCATGCACATGCACGATCACCTGCTTCGAATCGAACAACCTCGACACCTCGCGAAAATCCTGATTCACGCGCTTCATCCCTTCGAACACCTCGCCGTGCAGCGCTGCATCGTCGAGCTGCATCGCCCCATTCCCCGAAGCCCGTTCGAGATGGACATGCAGGAAGCTCGTCAATTGCGCATCCTCGGTCGTCGCGAGCTGGAACGTGCTGATCGCGTCATGCAGCACCGGCGAAGCGGACAGAACCTGCTCGATATCCGACGGGAACACTTTCGAGCCATAAAACGGCACGCTCGAATCGTTGCGCCCGTACACGAACAGAAACGGGAAATGGCTGGTGCGTGACGCAAAGTCCGTCAGGCGCATGCCATGTGACGACAGACGCTTGTTCAGCTCGCGGAATTTATACGTCCCACCCGAATCGCGAATGTTGTACCGGATCTTCGGCGCCGCGCCGGATTGCCGCCCGATGGTCACCAGCAGTTCACCGTCGTCATTCGTCTCGATCACGTAATCGAGCGCGTTGTACTGGAAGATCATCGGCGGCGTATCGCGCCCGAACAGTTCGCGGCACAACTCGGGGCGACTCAGCAGCGCACGCCGCAAGCCGATCGTCGTCGGCGTCTCGACACCGATGTTGATCTCGAGGTCCGATGCGCCATACGACGAGATCACCGTGCTCGCCTTGCGCAGCAGATGGTCGCGCAACGCTTCCGACAACCCTTCCCCGCCGACGATGAAATCGATGTGATACGGCGTCAGGTCGAGGTCGCATTCGTCGACCACCGAGCGGATAAACGGCGGGTAGCCGAAGATCAGGTACTGGTACTTCGGCCCGAACAGTTTCAGCGTGTTGATCAGCTTGGCCTTGTCCGGGCCGATCGACTTCATGATGCCGACGTCGACGAGCGACATCGATACGTTCATGCCGGTCGCCCACGGCCCGAGCGCAAAGCAGTTCAGCAACATCTTGCCGGAGTCGCGAAACACCAGCTGATAGTTCAGTTGCAGGATGCGCTTGACGTCGCTGCGTTCGGCCGCGCTGCGCACCCAGTTGTTCGGCTGGCCGGTCGATCCCGACGATTCGTCGATGACGACGCCCGACTTCGGAATCGCGCCGCCATAGCAGCGCTGCTCGATCGAATAGCGCTTGATGTAGTTCTCCTTGGTCATGGCGGGCAGGTCCGACAGCCGCCATGTGCCGCCGGCCTTGTAGCCTTCGGCCTTCAGGAACTCGATGTACGCGGGGCACGACGTGCTCGCCTTGAGGAACGCGACGCGAGCGCGCATGCGGCCGACATAGGCCAGATAGGGCTGAAAGATCGGCGCATTGAGGAATACATAGAGACGTCCGTCGACGCTGATCACGCGGCGAAGGAACCAGAGCGTCCAGAGGACGGCTTCGAGAAAGAGGCGAATGAGCGTGTTCATGCGGATCTCGGCGAGTGGAACGGAACCGGCGCATCGACGAGGATGTCGGCAAGCGCCCTGCGTTGGCTCTGCGGCGGCGTACGCGAGTAGCCGACCTTGAACACGAGCCAGGCCCGGTCGACCCCGGTATGCGCGCTGAACCACGCGGCGGCATCGGGGTTCGTGACCAGGTTGCCGTACGGATGCAGGTACAGGCCGAGGCTCGTCAGCGCGAGCCAGAAGCGCAGCAGGAAGCGACCCGACTCGATCGCGTTCTCCGGATTGAAGAAATCGCCACTCAACACGCCGATCGCCGGTACGTGGCCCAGTTGCGACCGATAGCGGCGCTTGAAATAGAAGCGCGTCGGCTTGAACGTCAGGACCTTCGACAGACGCGCGGACATCCAGAACTCCGCCCGCGACAGGTTCATGCAGCGCCAGTCGAGGCCGTCGCGGTGCCGGGCCGTCGAACGGTCGGTGAAGCGAAACCAGCCGGTGATTTCGTCGTGGTAGTCCGCGACGTTCATGTCATGGAACACGGCGTCGATGTTCGTCGCGATGATCGGCTCGATCAGTTCCGCACCCGACAGGTGCGTATATCGATGCCCCCATTCGTCGGCGAGCGTCGCCAGTTGCGCGACGGCCGCGTCCGGTACCGGTGTCGGATCCATCGAAACGCGCGACGTGCGGCGCGCCAGCATCAGCGCGGACGGATCGTCGCGCGATGCGTCCGCGTTCGCCTGGGTGACGAGCCGCAACGCGGCGAACGGTATCAGCCCCGGCGGCGTCGGCTGCGACAGCATGGCCGCGAATGCCTGCACCGGGCGATGCAGTTGCCATTCGACGCGCAAGCCGTGCGGCGCCGCGAGCAGATCGATCGCGTCGATGAACATGCCCATCGCGGACAACAGGAACGCACCGGTCGTGTCTTCCTTCGGCAGCGTGCGCGTGCCGTCGATGAACAACTCGGCGTAATCGTCCGAGATCAATTGCACGCGCCACGGCTGAACGTTGTGCGGCGACGGTGCATGTCGGGCCACGGTCAGGATCGTGTGCCAGACAGAAAAGTCTTCAGCGGGAATCCCCGGCATATCTCGTGGCTTCCTTGTTGTTGTGCGGCTGATTGCCGTTGTTGCGCGAGAACCGGCCCCTCTCAAGACCGGGTAAAGCTGTGCGCATCTTACATGAGGGCGAGGTTCCCCCACGGATGCCCGGGCGACCTCACTGCTGCGAGTCGTCCCGCCGGTATTCGGCCGGCGCCTTGCCCACCAGCTTGCGGAAGTCGCGCGTGAAATGCGCCTGGTCGAAGTAGCCGAGCGCATGCGCCAACTCCGCCAGATCCACCGCATCGCCGCTGGCGAGCTTGTCCGCAGCCTCATGCAGCCGATACCGACAGATCACCCACTTCGGCGTCACGCCCACATGGCCGGAAAAGAGCTGCTGCAGCGTGCGCTCGCTCAGGCCGGCACGTTCGGCCAGGTCACGCACCTGCGTGAGACCGCTATCCTGCTGCAGCATCTGCAGAATGTCGTGGATGCGTTCGACCTGCGGATCGGGCGGCGGCAGCACCCGCAGCAGCAGCGACTCCGCGGCCGACACCATGCCGGCGTCGTCCGGCGCACCGAGCACCGCCTCCTCGGCTTCCGAATCGCTACCTCGCAACAACGTCGACACCGGCAGCACCTTGTCGGTCATCCAGTGCACGGGCTTGCCGAAGAACGCACGAAAGGCGCCGGGCCGGAAGCGCACGCCGATCACGCGCCCCGCATCGGCCAGCGTGGTTTCGAACGCACCGGACACCACACCGAAGATGCCCGTGCGCCGCCGGTCGAACACCAGGTTCACGCACGGATATGGCAGCGTGCGCTGCACATGGGGCGGCTGGTCGCGCAAATCCCATTCGACGATCCAGTGGTGATCCAGCACGCCGGCCAGTTCCGCACACGGGTAATAGCGATTCAGGCGGAAGCGCTGCCGGGCAGCCCGTGGGCCGACCACGCCCTTCGGGGTATCGGTCACCTTGCGCAAGTCGGACATGATGTGGACGGTAGACGATAGCGGCGATGTCACGATGATGCACCGCCACAGCGGATTTTTCCAAGACGGCGGAGCCCGGACGTCCTACATTGGGTTCCCTCTCCCCGACCGCATTCCGGAGCCCGCCATGCAACCCGACCGTCACCTGATCCTCTACCACGCGCCGCGCAGCCGCTCGGCCGGCGCCCGCATGCTGCTCGAAGAACTGAACGCCGATTACGAACTGCACGCGTTCGACCTGTCCGACGGCAAGCATCACGACCCCGACTATCTGCGCACCAACCCGATGGGCAAGGTGCCCGCCCTGCGCCACGGCGACGTGATCGTCACCGAACAGGCCGCCGTCTATCTGTATGCGGCGGAGCTGTATCCGGAAGCCGGTCTCTCGCCGGCGGCAGGCGATGCGCTGCGCGGGCCCTATCTGCGCTGGATGGTGTTCTACGGTTCGTGTTTCGAGCCGGCCATCGTCGATCGCTCGATGAACCGCCCGCCCGCACCGTACGCCACGTCGCCCTACGGCGACTTCGATACCGTCGTCGACACGATCGGCGCGCAACTGTCCAACGGGCCCTATCTGCTGGGCGAGCGCTTTACGGCCGTCGACGTACTGTGGGGCGCGGCGCTGAACTGGATCACGCTGTTCAAGCTGATGCCCGAGACGCCGACGGTGCGCGCGTACATCGACCGCATCCTCGCGCGTCCGGCGATCCAGCGCGCGCAAGCGGCCGACGCGGCGCTGGCGGCAGCGCAGGACAACGCGAAGACGGCCGCCGCGCCTGCCAGATAGCGCAAAGGCACAAGGCGGGGCGGAACGGGATGCCCGGTCCGCCCGCCCCGTCAGAACACCGTATGCAAGCCGATCCGCGCCACCGTCTGGCTCGCGGAGCTCGACGCCCCGTTCGGATCCAGCACGCCGTTGACCTGCGCATTCGCGCCGTTGTTCGCGCGCTGGTAGTCGGCCGACACATACACCATCGTCCGCTTCGAGAACAGGTACTGAAGCGCCACGCTGACCTGGTGAGCGTGGTTGTTGTTCACCGCTTCATTGCCCTTCATGTACATGTACTTCGCGCCCAGCACGACATCCGGCCTGACGTGCCACAGCCCGCCCGCTTCGGCCATCCACACCCCGGCGTCGTTGAAGGAATTGTGTACGGTGGTCATCAGCGCATCCGCGGTCACGACACCGAAGTCGTAGTGCATCCCGACGCCCCAGTTGCGCACGCTGGTGGACGGCACGCCGGGGGCGGGACCGTATTTCTCGTTCGTATAGGCCGCGCCCACACCGAACGGCCCCATGTCGTAGGTCAGCCCTGCGCTGACCGCATTGTCCGCCCCGATTGATCCGGCCACCCCACCGAACGCGTACATCGCGCCGCCGGAAAAACCCGACACCGTCGGCGAACTGTACTTGATGGAATTCGCGATCGGCTTGCTGCCCGCCGTGCGATCCCAATCGAATGCACCGGTCGGATTACCGGGAAGCGCGAGGCGCTGGAACGGGCCATTTCGGAAGCCGTACAGCCCCGAGATATCCCGTGAAATCGCGTTGTTCTTTGAAAACAGGGAATCGACCATGAAGTCGTACTGATTGCCCAGCGTGATGCTGCCGAACCGGTCGCTTTCGAGGCCCACGTACGCATTGCGCCCGAAAATCCCCGTCCCGATGATGCTGCCGTTCGCCATCGAGAACTGGTTCACGAGCGCGAAGGTCGCGCGATATCCGCCACCGAGATCTTCCGTACCGCGGAAGCCGAACAGATTGGGCGCGTAGATGCCGTCGTCGAACTTGGCGTTCTTTCCGCCGCCCTCGTTGCTGACATAAGAGATGCCGGCGTCGATCAGACCGAACATCGTCACGCTGCTTTGCGCCCATGCGCCCTGCGCCACGGCGAGAATCGCCACTGCTCCAAACCTGAGTTTCATTGCGTCTCCGTCTTTTTTATGAAAATGCGAGGCTGCCACCCGCTACGTGGCAGGTGCTCGCTTGATGCTCCACAAGAAATCGCCTTCATTCCGGTGTCCGGAGTTGACTGACCAGCACCCGAAATATGATTAGTCTTACTGATTGATCAATACGATTACCGTCTTGTCGACCGGCCCCGCCCCTACGCATCGAAGCACTCGAATCAAGCGCCCCGATAGATGATCCACGCAGCGGAGTCCACCTCGACAACCACGGCCTCCAGCGCCGATCCCGAACACGGCCCGTCGATACACACGCCATCGTCGAACCGGAACAGCGCGCTGTGATGGGCGCACATCAATACCTGCGACCGGTAACAGGACACGTTGCCCGGTACGAAATCGAGCGGCACCGAGAAGTGCGGGCAACGATTCACGTACGCCCATACCTGCTCGCCGCGTCGCACCACGATCACCGGACGTCCGATGCAGGCTTCATCGACGACCCGCGCGCCGCCGTCGGGCACATCGGAAAACCGGCAGAGTTGTCGTGCGTCCATGTCTCACACTCGCTGCTCGGGATTACCGAGGCTCCAGTCCCACGGCCGCACTTCCACGCGCGAGAACAGCCCTTCCTTCACATACGGATCGTTGCCAATGAACTGCATCACCGCCTGAATGTCGTCCGCCTCGACGACGAGCAGCGTACCGTTCATCGCGTCGCCGTGCGGGTCCAGCGTCGGGCCGCCGAGCCGCACCACCACGCCGTGCTGGTCGGCCGAGCGCAGGTAAGTCCGATGACGCGGCCGCACGCGATCGCGCACGTCGCGCATGCCCGGCTGGTCCGTTGCAAACACCGCGAAAAATCGCGCCATGACAGTCAGCTCCGGTCGAGGACGAAGTCGTACGTCACTTCGCGATACGGGCCGGTCAGGCCAAACTGACGGGCGAGCGCGTCGTCCGCGTCGCACCGGCGATACGCCCCCATCAACGACGGCTTCACGCCGAACACGGCGTCCGACTTCAGATAGGGATCGTCTTCGTCGAACAGGTGCGTCACGAGCGTACGGCAGCCCGGCGCGTCGATCATGAAGTGCAGATGCGCGGGCCGCCACGGATGACGCCCGGTGGCCTCGAGCATCTTCCCGACCGGGCCGTCGGTCGGAATGGGATAGCTGATCGGCAGAATCGTCGTGATCGCGTAGCGGCCTTCGGCGTCGGTGCGGTAGCGGCCGCGCAGGTTGCCGTGCGGTTGCGCCGTATCCTGGCCGGAATACATGCCGTTTTCCGCCGTCTGCCACACGTCGAGCACGGCGTTCGCCACCGGCTTGCCGTCGGTGGTCAGCACCCGGCCGCGCACGACCGCCGGCTCGCCTGGCGTGCACGCCATGTTCTCGCCATACGCGCGATCGGGCATCCCCTCGATGTAGAACGGACCGAACACGGTCGTTTCCGTTGCGCCGGTCGCGAAGCGATGGTTGATCGCATCGACCAGCATCGAGACGCCGAGCGTATCCGACAGCAGGATGAACTCCTGTCGCACCGCGTCGTCGCACCGCTTCCCGGTCTCGGTCAGGAAGCGGATCGCGGCCATCCACTCCGCCTCCGTCAGCTCCGTTTCGCGGACGAACGCGTGAAGATGCCGCACGAGGCTCTGCATCAGCGCGCGCAGGCGCGGGCTCGGCGTGCCGTCGAAGCTGGCGACGACCTGCCCGGTCAGCCTGGCGTTGTCGTCATGGGGGTCATGGCTCATCTCTGTCTCCGTTGACGCGTCGGGCCGTTCATTGCGGCGCGCGCCCTTCCCATGCGTGCTGAAGCAGCGCGCGAATCGCCGGGCGTTCGATCGGCCGCGGATTCGCATACGGATTGCGGCACGCAAGGTCGGCCGCTTCGTCGAGGCCCGCCTCGGGCATCCCGAGGTCGGCGAGCGCCGGCGCGATGCCGAGCTGCGCGTTCAGCGCGAACAGCAGCGGGCCGGCTTCGGCCGCGTCGTTCCCGCCCAATGCGCGCGCCACGCGGCGCAGCGCATCGGGCGCGGCAGCGTGGTTGTAGTGCGCGGTGTGCGGCAGCATCGCCGCGTGCGTCTGCGCGTGCGGCAGGTTGAAGGTGCCGCCGAGCGTGTGGCACAGCTTGTGGTGCAGCGCCATGCCGACCGCGCCCAGGCAGGTTCCCGCGAGCCAGGCGCCGTACAGTGCGCGGCTGCGCGCCTCGCGGTTCCCCGGATCGCGCACGACCACGGGCAGCGCTTCGCCGAGCGCGCGGATCGATTCTTCGGCCATCAGGCTGATCACGGGGTTCGTGTCTTCCGCATAGAGCGCCTCGACGGCATGCGCCATCGCATTGATGCCCGATGCCGCCGAAATGTCCGGCGGCAGCGACAGCGTCAGCGACGGGTCGTAGAGCACCGTCCGCGGCAACACGCGTGCGTCGCGCCCGGTGCGCTTCAGCCGGCCTTCCGTGAGCCCGAAGATCGGCGTCATCTCCGAGCCGGCATACGTCGTCGGCACAGCCAGGATCGGCAGCACCGATTCGAGCGCAATGGCCTTGCCGAGCCCGATCGTCGACCCGCCGCCGATCGCGACGCAGCAGTCCGCGTCGAGCTCGCCGGCCATCTCGCGCGCCGCGTGCGCGACCTCGATCGGTACGTGCATGACCGCCTGCGCACAGATGCCGGCTGCCCGCTCACCCAGGATCGCCTCCACGCGCTCGGCGAGCGGCCGCTGCTCGGGCGTGGACAGGATCAGCGCGCGGCGGGCGCCGAGCGTCGACAGCTCGTCCGGCAACCTGTCGAGCGCGCCCCATTCGAACACCACGCGGGAAGGGGTGCCCTGATAGACGAAGCGATCCATGGCGAACCTCAGCGCTTGAAGTGCGGCGGCACGTTGCCGTCGACGTTGACCCACACCGACCGCGCTTCCGTGTAGTCGTGCATCGCCTCGAAGCCCATCTCGCGGCCGTAGCCCGACTGGCCGACGCCGCCGAACGGGCTGCCCGGATTGACGCGCTTGTAGCAGTTGATCCAGCACATGCCCGCGTTGATCTGCGATGCCATCTTGTGTGCCCGCGAGAGATCCTTGGTCCAGAGGCCGCTGCCCAGCCCGTATTCGGTTGCGTTGGCAATGGCCAGCGCTTCGTCGTCGCTGCCGAAGCGCAGCACCGTGACGAACGGGCCGAACACTTCTTCCTGCGCGACGCGGTCGGCCGCGCTCTTTGCCTCGATGACCGTCGGGCGCACGTAGTAGCCGTTGGCGAGCGCCGGATCCTGCGGCGCGCTGCCGCCCGTGAGCACGCGGCCGCCCTGCTCGCGCGCGACGTCGACGAACGACAGCACGCGATCGAGGTGCTGCTTCGACGTCAGCGGCCCCATCTCGGTGTTCGCATCGAGCGGGTTGCCGATGCGGATCGACGCGGCCAACGCGACGAAGCGCTCGAGGAACGCATCCGCGATGCGCTCGTGCAGCACCAAACGCGAGCCGGCGATGCACGCCTGCCCCTGGTTGTGGAAGATCGCCCACGCGGCGCCGTTGATGGCCGCGTCGAGGTCGGCATCGTCGAACACGATGTTGGCGCCCTTGCCGCCCAGTTCGAGCTGCACGCGCTTCAGGTTGCCCTGCGACGCTTCGACGATCCGGCGGCCGGTGGCCGTCGATCCCGTGAACGCGATCTTGCCGACGCCCGGATGTTCGGCGAGCCGCTGGCCGGCCGTATGCCCGTAGCCGGGGACGATGTTGACGACACCCGCGGGGAACCCGACCTCGGCCATCAGCTCGACGATCCGCAGCGTCGACAGCGGCGTGATTTCCGACGGCTTGAGCACCACCGTGTTGCCGGCGGCGAGCGCCGGGCCCATCTTCCAGCTCGTGAACATCAGCGGAAAATTCCACGGCACGATCTGGCCGACGACGCCGATCGGCGCGCGCTGCACGTAGTTCAGGAAGCCGGTTTCGACCGGAATCACCGAGCCTTGCAGCTTGTCGGCCATGCCGCCGAAGTAGCGGAAGCAGGCGGCCGTGCGCGGCACGTCGAGCGAGCGCGAATCGCGGATCGGGTGGCCGGTGTCCAGCGATTCGAGCTGCGCCAGCTCGTCGGCGTTGGCCTCGATCGCGTCGGCCAGGCGCAGCAGCAACCGGCCGCGTTCGGCGGCCGGCAGGGCCGACCATTTGGGGAACGCGCGCGTCGCGGCTTCGACGGCCAGATCGACGTCGGCCGCGGTGGCCGCCGCGATCTTCGTGATGACGGAGCCGTCGTGCGGGTTCAGCACGTCGATCGTGCCGCGGTCGACGGCGTCAACGAAGCGCCCGTCGATGAAGAGTTGGGTTTGCATGAATCGTCCTCGGTGTATGGCTTGAAGCGGAAGCGGAAACTGACGCGCCGCTCAGAACGCGATCGGATACGGCGCGAGCTCGCCGCTCTCGTAGCGTTGCGGCAGGTCGGGCGTCGCGTTTTCCCAGACCAGCAGCATCGACCGCTTCGTGGAATAGCCCTGATGCCGGATGTCGGCAGGCATCGCGCAGATGTCGCCGGCGCGCATCGTCACGCGTGCGCGCGGCGCGCCGGTGTTCTTGTCGCCGATGTCCCACACGATTTCGTCGGACAGTTGCAGGAACCATTCGACACGGTCGTTGCCGTGGAACACCGGCAGGATGAATTCCTCGGTGGTCGGGCAGAACAGGCTGCGCCCGCACACCGACGTGACCGACGGATTCCACGTCACGTCCGAGCGCGACAGGTACTTGAACAGGTTGAACGCGTGCAGCTCGCCTTCGAAGCCCGGCTCGACATGCACTTCCGGTTCGTCCTGCGCGACGTCGACGAACGCGCGGTTGACCGGCAGGTCGTCACGCAGCGGCGAATCGCCTTCGAGGCCCGGCATGCGGCGCGTCGCGATACGCGTGCGCTCGATCGCCGAACCGTTTTCGCCGTGCTTGCGTCCGAACGCCGTGCCTGTTTCCTCCGGCGCCGCGAACGGGTCGAAGCCTTCGTTGGTCCAGTCGTGCAGCATCGCCTTGAAGGTCGCCATGATCGTGGGCGTGTCGAAGGTCTCGGTGTAGTCGACCCCGGCGTCCTTCAGGATGCCGTTGAAGGTGCCCGCATACATGTCCACCTTGCCGTAGTGATTGCGCGTGCCGAACACGTGGTCGAAGTTCACCCAGCCGTAGAAGAAGCCCCATGCCACGTCGCGCATCATCGCGCGCAGGAATGCGTCCGCCGGCATCGCATGCGTGCGCGTCTGGCCTTTCGCGGGCCAGCAGATCTTCACGAAATATTCGTCGCGCTGGAATTCGAATTCACCGAGCCGGAAGCGGCGGTAGCCGGTGACGGCATCGGCTTCGGTGGCTTGCACCAGATCGGCGGCAAAGCCCGCGGAAAGGTCGAGGGTGTCGAGGGTGGCCATAACGTGTCTCCTGGAATAGTCGAATGAGGTCGGTCGAATCAGTGCAGGCAGATGTCGGCCCACTTCTCCACGGACAGCTCGCCCAGGACGGTCTGCACGAGTGCGACACCCGGCTGGCTCGCGGTGAAGCGGTACGCACTGCCGGCCGGCAGCAGCGCCTGGTGGCCTTGGCGCAGCACGACGTAGCCCATCTTGCGGCCGGCCGGCTGGGTGCCGGCGCTCACGGTGCCGCGCCCCGATGTCGGCGGCGTATCGAGCTTGATGAATTCGATCCGGACTTCGCCATCCATCTGGATCACGAACTCGTCGTGCGCGCAGGCGAACCACGGCGACTGGCCGTCGGTCCGCAGCACTTCGATCACGTATTCGAGGTTCTTGCCGGCGACGACCTTTTCATAAGGGGCCGACTTCGATGCCACCTCGAAGACATTCGAGAAGGCGTAGTGGCGGGCGCTGCCGCTGGTGATTTCGATCTCGCCCTTCCGGTAATGGTCGAGCGAGCCAAATACGGTGTGGAATGCCGTGTCGGTCATTTCTGTCTCCTGAGTTGAACCGCTTGTTGGATTCAACTCTAGGGGCAAGGAACCCCCGCAACAAGGCACGGGACGACGACTACGGCATTTGCGTTTCGCGAATAATCCGCGCGCTTCAACGCACCCAGCCACGCTCCAAAAGCGGACGATCCCACGGGGATTCGTCGCCGATGGTTTCCGCGAGGAATTCGACGAGCGCCTTCACCTTCAACGCCTGTCGCTGCGTCGCGGGATAAACCGCGGCAAAGCTCAGCGGCGCGAGCTGGAAGTCGGTCAGGATCGGCACCAGCCGGCCGGCGACGAGCGCGTCGCTCGCCACCAGCGTGGGCAGGCACACGACGCCGCCGCCCGACAGCGCGTACTCGCGCAGCAGGTGCACGGAGTTCGAGCGGATCATGCCCGGCAGCTCCATTTCGACGACCTCGTCGCCACGCGTCATCGTCCAGCGGTTGCGCGACGGATAGCCGGAATAGAGCGCCGTGGTGTGCTGCAGCAGGTCGCGCGGATGTTGTGGCGCACCATGCGCGTCGAGGTAGGCGGGCGACGCGCAAAAGAGGCGCCTGACGGTGAACAGCCGCCGTTCGATCAGCGACTCGGAGATGGGCGGGAAGATCTGGAACGCGATGTCGAACCCTTCTTCGACAGGATCCACGACGCGGTCGTTGACGATGACGTCGAGCTGGATGCCCGGGTAGCGCCGGTTGAATTCCATCAGCGGCGCACCGAAGTGATCGAGGGCGAAACCGGGCAGCACCTGGATGCGCAACCGCCCGGTCGGCGTCGCGCGAAGCTCGCGCATCTGGTCCGTCAACTCGTTGACGCGCCCCACCACCTCCGCGCACTCGCGATAGAACGCCTCGCCCACTTCCGACAGGCGCACGTGGCGCGTGCTGCGATGGAACAGCGGCGCGTTGACGAATTTCTCGAGCTGCTGGATGCGGTTCGTCACGACCGAACTGGTCACGCCGAGCTGCCGCGCCGCCTCGGCGAAGCTGCTCGCCTCCGCCACCCTGACGAATGCCTCGATGCTCAGAAACCGGTCCATACCGCGCCCTTTTTCGACAGCGAAACCGGCAGTCTACCTGTGCGTGTATCGGGCTGTGTCATGCGGGAGGCGTCACTGTGTCCCCCAATCGATGTCAATCGCGAGGACATCGGCCCCCGCATGCACCGCCCTGCCCGCGCGGGCCTTACCGCGATTGCTCGCCGGCCGCCAGTTCCGGTTGCACGGCCACGCGACGCTGCAGCACGGCCGGCGCGGTTTCCTTCAGCAGCAGGCTGACCACGATGCCCAGCACGACCGCGCACATCGGCAGCCACAGAATGTTCTGGATGCCAAAGTGTGCGGCGACGTAGCCGCCCAGCGCCGGCGCGATGCCGCCGCCGAAGATCTCGCCGACCCCGACCACCACGCCAATCGACGTCGACACGAGCCCGATCGGCGCGGCCTCGGTCGCCACCGGGCCGGACAGCAGCGACACCAGCCCGAGCGTGAAGAACGACGCGACGAACAGGACCCCGAACAGCGCGAGCGGCTGCGGGCCGAGGCCGCGGAAAATGTAGAGCATCACGGCCGTTCCCGCGAAGCCGACGATGCTTGCGAGGCGGCGGCCGACCAGGTCGGACAGGCCCGGCAAGCCGAACTGCCCGAGAAAACCGCCGAAGCCGATCGCCGACACGACGAGGCCCATCTTCTGCGTGCCGAGCGCCAGGTAATCGGTCAGGTACAGCGGCAGCAGCGCGCCGAGCACGAAGACGCCCGTCATCGCGCAGCACAGCGCGGCCATCGCCACGAGGATGTTGCGGCTCTTGAGCACATGGCCGAGCGACGCCGGCGCATGCTCCGACGCAACGGCCTTGGTGACCTTCGGCTCACGGATGACGAAGAACATGATCGCGCCGAGGATCAGGCCGGGAACGGCGACGAGCGCAAAGACCCAGCGCCACGACACGAAGCCGAGCAGCTGCGTCGCGATGATCGGCGACAGCGCGAGCCCGAACAGCGCGAAGCCGCTTTGCTGCAGGCCGAGGTTCAGCCCGCGCCGCCGCGGATGCGACGCGTCGGCCGTCGCGGCAAAGCTGGTCGGGCAGAACGAGCCTTCGGCCACGCCCATCAGGCCGCGAATCGCCATCAGCCCGAGCAGCCCGCCCGCGAGCCCCGAGAAGCCCGACAGCAGCGAGAACGCGACGATGGCCGGAATCAGCACCTTCCTGCGGCCGATCTTGTCGGAGATGCCGCCCATCAGCGCCGCGAAGATGCCCCACGACAGGCCGAGCACGCCGATGCAGTTGCCGACGTCCTGCGCGTTCAGGTTGAGGTCCTTCATGATCGACGGGAACAGCGGCGCGATCAGCCAGCGATCGAGGCCGACCAGCCCGAAGCCGAGCGCCAGCAGCGTGACCGCCTTCCACTCGTATGAGGTATCCCACTCGTTTGCTTTCATGTCCGTCTCCGTGGACACAGGTTCGCCTGCGCGCGCCGGAGCGCCTGCGCATGAGCCAGGTCCGATGTCTTTTGTGTGCGACGCGAATCGCGAGGAAGTGGCGGCTGCCGTTCCGGTTCGTGGCGCGGAATTCAGTCAGCCGACGTCACCACGATAGGTGCAAGGCCGCCAATCGGGTATGGAACAACCGGCGAACGCGCCATTCGCGAAACGCAAATAATCGGGTGGAGCGGGCAGAAAGGGGCGGCAGGAGGGCGTGGAGCGGGTGCGCACAAGGTAGACATGGCGCTCGCTCGGGCGTGACGGGGGAATCCCTGATAGACATCGCAATCGCCCACGCGGGCCATGCAACACCATCCGACAGGCTGGGCACCGGCCTCTTCAAGCCGGTAGATGGTGCGATTCATCCTGTATCGCCCGAAGGGGCAATCGGGGCCAAACCTCTCGGCGGGCGAGTTTTTCGTCTGTTGAAATGGCAGCGCGCTTCGTTCGATATGGGACAAATACTATTTCCGAATAATCAAACTTCGATCTGATCAACAAGAATACTTCTGACCGATTGCCACATCGACCTTTCGGACGCGGCCAACACGCCTCGAAGCAAGACTTTTATTAAATAAAATAATCATCAAAAACGTCAAATACCGTTTCATCCAAATTAAAACGTTATCTAAAAATAAAAATTCATTTCATATCCAGCACGACATCGATATTCTTAACCGAATATTTCAGAGCGCATTCGTTTATTACACCGAGAGACCCGTTCGAACTAATACGAATCAAGAACATAAATCATGAGATCGTAGTGATGTCGATAACAAAAACATTCCGGGATTTTGCGTCCGGTCTGGCCGTCGGGAACAGGCGGCCGGTCGATCTCCATTTCGGGCAGGCGCAACGCGCAGTCGGCCATCTGCTGGCGCTCCATCACGCCGATATCCGCGAGGGCCTGATGTCGGGCATCGAAGGGCAACTGACCTGCGTGTCCACCTACGATCATCTGCCGCCTGCGCTGTTTCTCGGTTTGCCCGTATCGGTCCGGCTGACGACCGATCGGGGCAACCTCCGGGCCATCAACGCGATCGTGCACGAAGTGCGAACCGGTCAATCCGACGGCGAACTGACCGCGTATCAGCTGCAAGTGTGCGACGCCCTGTCGCTGATGGACCGGCGCACGAACGCCCGCCTGTTCCGCTCGTGCAGCGTGCCGGACATTCTGGCGACGCTGATGAGCGAGTGGAAACAGCGTAGCCCCGCCCTCGCGCGAGCGTTCGATTTCGACCTGTCGACATTGCAGGCCGAACGCTATCCGGCACGCGAACTGACGCGGCAGGTCAACGAGTCCGACGCACGCTTCATTCGACGCCTGCTGCGCCGGGAAGGCATCACGGTCTTTGCGAAAGCCGGCCCGATCGAAGGGATACGCGGCGTGACCGATGAGCGGCCGATTCACACACTCGTGTTCTGCGACGATCCGCATCGTCTGCCGGACGCACCCGCCGGCACCGTACGCCTTCACCCGCGCGACGGCGGCGTCGAGCAAAGCGACACCGTCACCCTCTTTGCGTACGACCAGCGTCTGTCGCCCGGCAAAGTCCGCCGCCCGTCATGGGATTACAAAACCGCTCGTGTGGACGATTGCGCGGCCGTCACCGGCATCGATCAGGGCGAGTCGGGGAATGATCTTGCGCGCCTGCTGACCGACGTCGCGATCGATATCCCGCACGTCGGCGACTCGTGGAACGATCACGCGCGCATCACGCACGACCGGATGCTGGCGCATCAGTTCGAAGCCGCGCGCTTCGAAGGCATCGGCACCGTGCGCGACATGCTGGTTGGGCACGGGTTCACGCTGGCGGGCGACCCCGAGCTGGATATGAAGTCGATCGATCATCGTCGATTTGTCGTCACCTCGATTCGACACGTCATCCGCAACAACCTGCCGAAAGACCTGTCGGGCCACGCATGCAGGCTATTCGCGGCAAGCCGCAACCTGGCGCCGACCGTCCCGCCGCCCGATGCATCGGGACAAACGGACACGCGCTACGAGAACAGTTTCACGTGCGTGCAACGCGGTGTACCGCTCAGGCCGTCCTACGATCCGACGATCGATGTGCCGCCGGTTCACCTGCTGACCGGCACGATCGTCGGCACGCAGGGCGAGGAGGTGTTTTGCGACAAGGCTGGCCGCGTCCGTGTGCTGATTCATGGGCTGGATCCGACGGACCATGCTCACGCGCAAGGCGCCGGAACAAACGGTCTGGCCGGCGACAGCGCGCCGATTCGCGTCGCGGCAAGTCTCGCGGGCGAATGCTTCGGTGCGCTGTTCCTGCCGCGTGTCGGCATGGAGGTCCTGCTCGGTAGCCTGTCGGGCGATCCGGACCGTCTGGTGATCATCGGGGTGTTGAGCAACGGCGCGAACCCGCCCGCGACGTTCAGCGATACCGGCGCGCTTCCGGGCAATCGCTACGTGTCCGGGATCAAGACGAGGGAAATCAGGGGCCGCCGGCACAACCAGCTACGCCTGGACGATACGCCGTCGCAAATCTCCGCGCAGTTGGCAAGCGAACATGCGCATACCCAGTTGAATCTCGGCTATCTGACGCAGCCCCGTGTGGACGGACACGGGAATGATCGGGGCGAAGGCGCGGAGCTGCGTACCGACGCCGCTGCGGCGTTGCGCGCCGCCCAAGGCATGCTGCTGACGACCTATGCGCGTTCGCACGCGACCGGTGGTCAGCTCGATCGCGATGAACTGATTCACTTGCTCGATCGATGCACGGCGCTGTTCAAGTCGCTCGGCGATCATGCCGGCCAGCATGGCGGGCAATCCGCCGACACGGCCGGCCAGGACAACATCGCCAGCGCATTCCGCCACTGGAACCCCGGCGGTTCGGAATCCGGCGCCGCGGGCAACGCATCCGCGTTCATGGCGTTCGGCGCGCAAGCGGGGTCGCTGAACGTCACGCCGAAAACGCATGTCACGTATGCGGGCGAGAACATCGATCAGATTGCGCAGCAACACGTGCAAATCACGAGCGGCGAGCGGATCAATCTGCATGCCGGGCATGGCGTCGCGATGTTCGCGCACAGCAACGGCGTATCGGCGATCGCGAATCAGGGGAAAGTGGCCATTCAATCGCAGAACGACGACACGCAAATCGAGTCCGGCAAAAGCATCCAGCTGACTGCGGCCGACGGCAAGCTTGCCGGCACGGCAAGCGACGAAGTCGTATTCGTCACGTCCGGCGGCGCGTATCTCAAGCTGCATGGTAGCGATATCGAACTGGGATGCCCTGGCAAGTTCACCGTGAAATCGGACGGTCATGCATGGGATGGCCCCGCAAGCATGAGCGTCGACCTGCCGACATTCGATCAACGTACGCTCGGCCGCGTCCCGAAGCTGATCCGCCCAACGAACGGTAACGCGGCACCGGGGTTCGAAGGACAGATTCGAAAGGCATCGGGGACGCTGTCGGATTTGACGACCGACAGGGCCGGGGAACTGCCGGCGGTCGATACCGACCGGTTCGAGAGGCTGGCGGTGCAGTTCACCAAGAAAAATGTTTAATGCAAGCGCAGGAGTCCGGATGTCCCATTCATCTCTCGATCCTCGGCCGGCTGCGGACGCCCGCGCCAACGAGCACGCCGCGAAGACCGACGTGTCCGACGTGTCCGACGCGGCGGCGCCGCGCCCGGAGCCGCCGCAGATCGTCGTCGGCCGGAGCGAAGGCGTCGCGATGTGGACGAAAGGCACCCGGCTGATCTGCATCAAGCAACTGCCGTTGCCCGGTATCGTCATCTTCGTACACGGCGTGAACTCCGAAGGCGAATGGTTCGAGGCCTCCGAGCGGGGGCTGTGCGATGGTCTGAACCGCCGGCTCGGGCGGCTGGACGATCAGTTGAAGTATCGCGGCATCGATGCCGGGCAGCTGGTGCCTGCGAAGTACACGGAAAGCGTGACGCCGGACGGGTTTCTGAATCCGAAGCTGCTCGCGGACAACTACGTCAAGTCCGATCCGTCGTTTTCACCGGTCATTCATTTCCGATGGGGCTATCGCGCGACAGCCGAGGAATTGAAAGAGTACGGCGACAAGATTTTCCTGAACGAGAAGGACTATTGGGGCGGCGGTCCGTTCACGAACGGCTGCGCGAGCCTGCCCGACCTCTGGCACGGCGGCCTCGACGACCGCGCTGCCGGGTGGATTACCGTGCAGGGCATCAACCCGACCAACCGGCCGCTGTATCGCGCGCCGCCCCGCGTGTATGGCGTGCTCGCGGCGTTGCGCCTTGCGAAGTTGATCGAATCGATCCGCCGCATGCAGGCCGACGTACCGATTACCGTCGTGTGCCATAGCCAGGGCAACATCGTGGGACTGACGGCCGCATTCTTCGGCGATGCGCTGCCCGATGTCGAAGATCCGTGGGGACGCCACGGGCATTGCGTGGCGGACGCCTACGTGCTGGCGAATGCGCCGTACAGCCTTGCGCGTGCGGACGGTCCGAATCCATCCGATACGTTCATGGATACCTGGTCGCAACGCGCGACCAAGGACGGCGAGGGCCGTCGCGGACGGCAGACCTACGCCGCGCGCACGAAAACGTTCGGCAAGTTTCTGTCGATCATCCGCACGCGAAGAGCCTACGAACTTTCCGCCGACAAGATCGATGAAGACATGGCCAACGAACGGGTATCGCCAACCAGCAAGAGGTCGTATGCGGCACAAGAGGATCGGGTTCGCCACGGCCTGAACGCATCGACGTATGGCCGCGTCACCGCGTATTGCTGTCCGCACGACCAGGTGATTTCGGCGGTCACGGTTCAAGGCATCGGCTGGCGCGGCGTCGACAAGAATGAACTGAACGATATCGGTGTCCCCGGCGTGCTGACACAGCGCGTCTTTGCCTCCGGCTTCCCCGTCGGTGTGCAGACACCCTATCGGTATTGGGAAGATGACTGGCGGCAGGTCCAAAAGGGAAAGACGTCCGGATTCTGGTATCCGCCTTCGCCGCCGGCCCAGTTCAATCTCATCGGTGCGCTCAAGGGAAACGAGTCCGTGTTCGGGATGGTGGCCACGCTTGCAACCGCGCCGCTCATGTTCGTGCTGACCGGGATCAGTTCGGCCTTGAATATGTTCCGCGTGAACGCCGATCCGCCGAAGGGATGGACCGTGGTGGCGGACGCCCCGGCACTCGACGAACCGTTCCCGCCGAAGGCATTGCGGTTTGGCAAGCCGGTCGAAACGAGGGACGGCGACGCGGTGAGCGACTTCAACGAAGGCAACGATCCGCCAGCCGCTTGGCGCGACGCAGGCAAGCCCGAGGCGGACAAGCGCGCGGACGATCCCTACGATCAGTACGAGGCGAAGGACGAGGACAGCGTCGCGCAAGGTACGGCGGAGAGCGAAGCCGGACAGCGTTATGAGGACCGCGCGTTGATGCGGATGGAGGCGCGGCGCACGCTGAATACGGAATGGCTCGATGGTGATGGCCGCGTGATCGGTGAGGGCGGCAAGAGCGAAATGCCGGAGGGCTACAAGGAATGGCGCGACAAGCAGATTGTCGACTGGCTCGATCGTGGTGCGACCAACAGCCCGACGAACCATTCCACGACGATGACCAATCCGGAGCATGCTGAAAAGGCGCTTGCGTACGACGTGGCGATCGGGCGGTGCTACCTGACGCCCGAGCAAATGAAAGCACTACGGATTGAAGCCGATTGGCGGATGGGAGACGGTATTCCCGACGGCAACCCGAACAAGAAATACGCAGAGTACTTTGTACGCGGAGAGCTTGATGAGCTTCCGATGCACGAATGGATACATGCAGAGAGCAGTGAAGGCACGATGCCGGACACGATCACGGATGAACGGGAAGGTCAGTTCTATCTGAACGTCGGGGGAGCAAGATGAAAGCACTGATCGCTACATGGCCGCGACGTGCCGCTGTTTCGGTCGCTGCATGGATGATCGCAGCCGTACTCATGGCTTCGCTGATGGCTCACGTAGAGCAACCGGACCCGACCCAACTGGAAATAGGAGATTGGATGAAACGATTTGTATTCGTGCCCAGCTTGGCTGCGCTCATGGTGCTCCTGTTCACCACGGCCACGGCACGGTCAGCGCACGCGGCACCCGCTACGGAACCCGTAACTCATGCGATGCTGTCCGCGGAAGAAGCAGCGAAGCCGTTCGTGGCACAGGTTGCAGGTTTGATCTGGTTGAATCCATTGCAACGCATGGACTACCCGACCGAATGGCAATTGCTGTGGACGCAAGGACTCGTGTCTCCGAACAAGAACGACGACATGGTACGGACCGATCCGAAGTCCTTCACGACGCTTCAATCGATTGGCGCGCTGGTATATGGCAACGAAGGTGCAGAAACATTTAGAGGCTTCTATCGCAAGTACATGACCAAGTTCCCGCTGCTGCTTCGCTCACGCTATGCAAGCAACGCGAAATACTTCTACACGGTCAAACCTGATGACAAGAAAGGCTGGCGCGAACTGGCCGGCATCCGCGTCGAGCTTGCGATTCCGGAACGACTTGACGCAGCCGAATCGCAAAGCTATCTACGGGACTCCATTCGAAAGACGTTTTCGATCGGCAATTCATACTTTCCAACCATGTGGAGCCGAAACACGCTTCCCGATGTCCAGATCACGCAAGGCGGGCCGAACGCCGGCTTCACCTCGCTGAACAGCGCGTTGGACTACCTGCAGGCGAACCCCGACGAGACCGTCTGGGTAGTGAACTGGGACGCACCCAACTTCCCGCCCACGGATGCACAGATCAACGAGAACCTTGTCGTGCTGTTCCTCGCCGGCCCAACCTTCAACACCGAGCGTGAGCCCCTCGCCTGGATCGGCAAGGCCGCAACCGGCAACACGCATGATTTTCCGCAGAAGGTCGGCACGACCCGCGCCGTGCAGGCGTGGAAGGCGACCATCGACCAAGCGGCACGCAACGCCGGCATCGCGGTCCCTGACCTCAACTACATCGTCCACGACGCAGGTAAAGGTAGCGACGCATCGTCGGCGCGTCTTACCGTGCTCGCGCAAACCTTGACCGAAACCCTTCCCGAATACGACCACCGCAAACAGACATTCAACACGGCCGCCCTACTTGGCGACATGGGAACAGGCAGCGCATTGACCGACGTCGCGCTCGCCATCGGCCGGATCAATCACTTCGGCGGCAACGCACTCGTCGCCGGCACGACCGATCCGGATCACCCGGCCGCGGTCGTTGTCCGGCCACCGTCGAAGCTCACGCCGATCGATCCCGACAAGGACTGGTTCCGCGCACGCGGCGGAAACAACGCCTATCTGCCGTGGTGGGGACGCCGGCACGATACCAACTACGGCATGCAGGGCTATTCATGGTGATGCAAACCAACGCGACGGCACGTCGCGTGCGAACGTGGGCACCACACCAATCATTCAGGGGATGAGTCATATGCGAGGAATTATCCGGGTAGGCGACGTCCATACCCACGGCGGCCGGGTCGAATCCGGAGCCGGAACGAGCAAGGTGATGGGGCGCTCGGTCGCCCGCATCGGCGACGTGTGTTCGTGTCCGCTTCACGGTCCCGGCACGATTGCCGAAGGCGACACCGCATTCAATGTCGAAGGTCAAGACGCCGCGTTCGATGGACACAAGACTTCATGCGGCGCGACCTTGATTTCTTCACTTCACACCTCCGGGCGAGTTTGAATGCAAAAGACCCGACGCATGACTGCCGAACAATTCCGCCTGTTGCGCATGCAAGATACGCGAATCAAGCCTTTGAACCAGTGGGCCCTGCACGAGATTTTCGTCAAGGGTCGCTCACAACGGGCTGTGGCGGCTGAACTCGGCATGACGTGTTCCGCGATGTCGCAGCTGGTACGAAAGGCGTGGCAGCGGTATCTGGAGCTACCGGGAAACTGTACGCGCGTCACCACCCTCACGATCACGATCCCGGCCAGATATGAGCCCGCACTCCACGCATGGGTGCGTGATGCGTATCGATTGGCGACTCAGAATGACCCAATTACGGCAACCTGATCGATTCCCGTCCCGGAGCTTCACTCAACCCCGATTCACTCCTGGCCGCCGTTGCCCGGCCTGACGAAACCACGCCGGCAAAGACGAGCGGCCCGCCCGGCCATGCGTGCGTCCACCTGCCGAAACCGCCACTGTCGGGCGCCGTCGAGATGAAAAACAAATTCTCCCAATCCACATTCAGATAAAACGTTATTCCATATCAAGCTGAATACACGACCAATTTTGGATCCTTTTTCCCGCCTGTCCCCCGTATCATTTCTTCCATTCCGAAAGAAAAGAGTATGAGAAGGACATGAGCGACACCACCACGCTGCACTACCTCGACTACGCGGCCACGACGCCCGCCGATCCGCGCGTGATCGAAGCGATGACGGCCTGCCTCGGCTTCGACGGCATCTTCGGCAATCCCGCGTCGAGTTCGCACGCCGCCGGCCGGCTGGCAAAAGACAAGGTCGAGCAGGCACGCGCCCAAGTCGCCGCGCTGATCGGCGCGGAGGCCGACGAGATCGTCTGGACGTCGGGCGCCACCGAATCGAACAACCTCGCGCTGAAGGGTTATGCGGAAAACGCGACCGGCAAGCGCCACCTGATCACGAGCCGCATCGAGCACAAGGCCATTCTCGACACGATGGCGAACCTGTCGAAGCACGGCGCGTCGGTCACGTACCTGACGCCCACCCGCGACGGCGAGATCACCGCCGACGCGGTCGCGGCCGCCATCGGCCCCGATACGGGCCTCGTATCGCTGATGCTCGTCAACAACGAGCTCGGCACGCTGACCGATATTGGCGCAATCTCCCGAATCGTGCATGCCGCGGGCGCACTGCTCCACGTCGACGCCGCGCAGGCGCTCGGCAAGACGCCGATCGACGTGCGCGCGCTCGGCATCGACATGCTGTCGATGTCCGCGCACAAGCTGTACGGCCCCAAGGGCATCGGCGCGCTGTTCGTCCGCCGCGACATCGCGGACCGGATCGCCCCTCAGATTCACGGCGGCGGGCATGAGCGCGGCTTGCGCTCGGGGACGCTCGCGACGCATCAGATCGTCGGCATGGGCGTTGCATGCGAGCTGGCCGCCGAAAAGCTCGACGGCGAAGCCGCGCGGATCGCGGCGCTCGGCGCACGCCTGACGAGCGCGCTGGTCGCGCTCGGCGATATCACGCAGAACGCGGCCACAGCGCGCCGCATCCCGCACACGCTGAGCCTGACGGTGAATGCGCCCGGCTTCTTCCCGTTCATGCTCGGCGAAGCGCTCGCGGTGTCGTCGACGTCCGCGTGCAACTCGACCAGCGGCGCGCCGTCCCACGTGCTGACCGCGATCGGCCTCGATACGGAGACGGCCGGCCGCACCGTGCGCGTGAGCTTCGGCCGCTTTACGACGGAGGAGGATGTCGACTTCGCGATCGCCTGTTTCCGCCACGCGATCGAACAATGTCGCGCGACGGCGTCGAACGGGTTTTCCGCTTCGCGGCAGATCACGCCGGCCGACCTGAAGGCGATCCGCAATGCCGGCTTCCGCTCGGTCATCTGCAACCGGCCTGACGGCGAAGGCGACGCGCATCCGGCATTCGATGAAATCGCCGCGGCGGCGCGCGAACTGGGCCTCGAAGCGCGCTACCTGCCGGTCGAGCGCGACCGCATCGGCGATGCCGAAATCGAGGCATTCGGTGCGCTGGTCGACACGCTGCAGAAGCCGGTGCTCGCGTACTGCCGCAGCGGCAGCCGCTCCGGCATGCTGTGGAATCGCTGGTCCGCCCGGCGCACGGCCTCGGCCTGACCGGGAACACCGCCCCGTTACGCTCCGCCTCCGGCGTTCGCGCACGAAGCCGATAGTTCGATGCGCGGCCGGATGGCGGGCCGTTCAGGATGACGGTGATTGCGCCGTAGCGTTCGCGCGCGGGATTCGGGTCGGGGCCCTGGTCGGCCAGCCCGGGTGCCGGTGAAATCCGTCACAATGGCCGTCGTGTCCGTCACCCGAACCCCGAATGCCCTGCCCGTCACATTCCCGCGCGTGGAAGCGCGCCGACGCTGATGCACCTTCGGCCAACAGCCCGTGGCACTGGCGGCGTGCCAGCCGCGCCGCCGCGCTGCTGCTTGCCGCGAGCGTCGCCGCGTGCGACGCGACGCCGGTACCGGATCGACTCTCGGACTTCGACGCGACCTACGCGATGAAGGAGCGGTTCGGCCTCGGCGACGTCATGGTGTTTCTCGGCTCCTGCATCGGCGCGAAAAACCCGACTTACCCGATCCAGGCGGCCTGCACGCTGGTCATCCGCGCGAACGGCCACGGGACGGAGACGCAGGCCGATTTCCACTGGAACGGGACGAAATGGGTGGCCGAGCCCACCGAGTCGCGGGACATCCTGCCCATTCCCGATCCCCGGCTCGCAGAGTGGGTGAAGTAAGCCGGCCGCTACTTCGGATACTCCAGCTGCAGCGCGACCCAGCCCGATGTCGCATCGCCGTAGCGGGCCGCGATATCGTCGAGCACGCCGGGAAGCACCGCATCGCCACGCCGACCAGCCGGCATCGTCACGCGCGCATGCCGGACATTCGCCGGCTGCGCCAGCAACCGCAGCCCGTGCGTTGACACGATCACGCGCGCGTCCGCCGTCGCGACGACGTCGCTGCGCCAGGTTCGCGCCCACGCGTCGGCGGTCAACGCAACCGGAAGCTCGTCAAAGCCGTTTTCGACCGGAAGATCGAACGTCTCGTGCCGCCAGAACGCGACGCGGTTCGTCAACGCGACCGCCACCGCACGCGCGGTCAACGCGAACCGGCTGCCGTCGTGAACATCGCTCCATGCCTGCGCACCGACGCGCCGCGCAGTCTCGCGTGCCGCTGCCGGCCCCGCCAGCGCACTCACCAAGGCCAGCGAAGCGGGCATCGACGCCGACACGCCGGTCGTCGTCATGACGTCGCCGTCCATCACGTAGCGGCGATCGTCGATCCAGGTCGTATCGGCAAAGCGGCGGCGCAGGCCGTCGCGCGAATACCAGTGGGACGTCGCCGTGCGATGCCGCAGCAGGCCCGCATTCGCGAGGACTTCCGCGCCATCGCAGATCGCCACCATCGTCGCGCCGGCACCGGCCTGCTTGCGCAACCACGCCAATACGGCCGGGCTGTCCGCGCGATGCAGCGCGGGCACGATCACCACATCGGCTCCCGCAGGCGTGGCGGCATCGAACCGTTCGAAGGTCGTGTCGGCCAGCATGCGCAGCGCGGGCATCAGTTCGACCTCGCCTTCGTCGGCCGACACGGCGACGACATCGACCACACCGGACGTCTTCAGCATCGCGTACGGCACGATGAAATCGGTCGTCTCCGTTCCCGCGTTGTCCGCGACGATCGCAACGAGCGGCCGCGCGCGGCCCGCCTTCGGTGCGCCGATCGTCAGCGTGCGTGCGACCGGCGCTGTGTCCTCCGCCATCGCCGGTGCCGTCCGCCCCGCTGCACACGCACCCAGCATCGCGCCCGCGAGCAGTACTGCCCCGCCTGTCTTCCATACCCGCATCGTCCACCCGCATCCGTCGATTGCACGTCCGGAAAATTACAAGGATCATGCTCGCGGTCACAAGGACAACTCCACCGCACTTTCCGCCATGTCCCAGTCAACCTGCCCGGCACGCGACATCGTCGTCGTCGGCTTCGAAGGCGTCCAGTCGCTCGACATCACCGGGCCGATGGAAGTGTTCGCGGTCGCGAACCGCTACCTGCCCGACCACGCCGTGCCGTACCGGCTCACGCTCGCGTCGCAACACGGCGATGACATCGTCACGCATGCGGGCCTGCGCCTCGCCGGTACCGTCGCGCTGGCAGCGCTGCCGGAGCGGATCGACACGATCGTCGTCGCCGGCGGCGATGAAGCGGCGCTGCGGCACGCCGCGTCGGAAGCCGGCGTGCTGCCGTGGCTGCGCGCGCGGATCGCGGACACGCGGCGCATCGCGAGCATCTGCACGGGGGCGTTCGTGCTCGCCGCGGGCGGATGGCTGGACGGCAAGCGCGCGACCACGCACTGGAACCAGTGCGCGGCGCTGCAGGCGCTCTGCCCCGGCGCGCGGATCGAACCGGACGCGATCTACGTGAGCGATCCGCCGTTCCATACGTCGGCCGGCGTGACGGCCGGCATCGATCTGTGTCTGGCACTCGTCGAGGCGGACTGCGGTGCGCCGACCGCGCTCGCGGTCGCACGCGAACTCGTGCTGTTCATGCACCGGCCCGGCGGACAGGCGCAGTTCAGCGTCGGGCTCGGCTCGCTCGCCCACGCGACGCCGCGCATGCGCGCCCTGCTCGCCGAGATCGCCGACGATCCGGCCGGCGATCTCGGCGTCGCCGCGCTGGCCGCACGGATGCACATGAGCGAACGCTCGTTTGCGCGCCATTTCCTCAAGGAGACTGGACTGTCGCCCGCGCAGTACGTGCTGGCAGCGCGCATCGAGCGCGCGAAGGCGCTGCTGGAGCGGGCCGACTGGCCAATCGAACGGATCGCCGAGCGATCGGGATTCGGCAGTATCGACGCGCTGCAGCGCGCGTTCGCGAAGCAGGTCGGCGTATCGCCACGCGACTATCGTGCACGCTTCGGACCGCGACGCGACAAGCCGCAGGCGGAATAGGCCGCCACCGGGTTCCGTGTTCGTGCGGGGCCGCTTTCCCGGCGGCGATCGCCTGTCGGCACAGGCGGCACATGCGGCGCATCCGTCACGCCCCCGGTCATCCGGACGACGAGACCGGCCAGCCGGCCCGCATCCGGAATTTCACTACGTTGCCGAAATCTGATAGAGCCGGGAGATTTGATTTCATACCGTTCACGCATCGGACTGGAAAGCGATTGCCGATTTCCCCACGGCATCGCGAGCCGCCGACGAATCCCAGGAGCGGGCCGTATCGCACGGCCCGGGCGGCGATGACGGTCCTGCCACGCAGGACATTCGTGACGGAGCGACCATGGATGCAAAATTCCAGCCTGATTCAGGCACCGACAGTGACGTAAGCCTGCTGCACAAGATGGGCTATGCGCAGGAACTGTCGAGACGTATGAGCGGTTTCTCGAACTTCGCGGTTTCGTTTTCGGTGATCTGCATCCTGTCGGGCGGCATCACCGCGTTCCAGCTCGCGTTTTCCGCCACCGGCGGTGCGTCGATCGGCCTCGGCTGGCCGTTGGGCTCGCTGTTCGCGCTGATCGTCGCGGTGTCGATGTCGCAAATTGCGTCCGCGTTTCCGACGGCCGGCGGCCTCTACCACTGGGGCGCGATCCTCGGCGGGAAGAAATGGGGGTGGATGACGGCGTGGCTCAACCTGATCGGGCTGATCTTCGTGATCGCCGCGATCAACTTCGGTACCTACGATCCGTTCTTCAAGACGCTGATCGCGCCGATGTTCGGCGTCAGCCCGGACAGCCTGACGTGGTGGCATCAGACGGCGTTCATCGCGTTCATCACGATCTCGCAGGCAATCCTGAATGCCCGCGGCATCAAGATCGCGAGCAAGATCACCGACCTGTCGGGCTACCTCATTTTCGTGGTCACGATTGCGCTGGTGGTATCGCTGCTCTACTACTCGCCGGTCGCGTTCGATGCGCATCGATTGGTGACGTTCACCAATTTCACCGGCGTCGACGGCGGTGCATGGCCGAAGCAGGCCACGCCGCTCGCGTTCCTGTCCGGCCTGTTGCTCGTGACCTACACCATCACCGGCTTCGATGCTTCCGCGCACACGTCGGAAGAGACGCACGACGCGGCCAAAAACGTGCCGCGCGGCATCATCGGGTCGGTGTTCTGGTCCGCGGTGTTCGGCTACGTGATGGTGTGCGCGTTCGTGCTGGTGATGCCCGACCTGACCGCCAGCATGAAGCAGGGCACCGGCTTTTTCGAAGCCATTCTCGCGCCGATTCCGAAGACGTTGCGCGTCATCCTCGAACTCGCGATGTTCTTCATCAACTACGTGTGCGGGCTCGCCGCGATCATGTCGACGTCGCGGATGATGTACGCGTTCGCACGCGACGGCGGGCTGCCGGCGTCGAAACTGCTGCGCAGCGTGAACCCGACGCACCGGACGCCCGGCCCCGCCATCTGGACGTGTGCGGTGCTCGCGATCGTCGTCACGCTGTACGGCGACGCGTTCTCGGTGCTGAGCGCCGGCAGCGCGGTGTTCCTGTTCATCTCGTATGCGATGCCGATCGGCTCCGGGATGCTGGCCGAAGGCCGCACGTGGACCGACAAGGGCCCGTTTCAACTGGGAATCTGGTCGAAGCCGTGTGCGCTGCTCGCGCTGGTCGGCGCCTGTGTGCTCGCGTATGTCGGCATTCAGCCGCCGAACGAGAAGGTGCTGTACGTGCTCGTCGGTTTCGTCGTGGTGCTGATGGTGATCTGGTACGGCTTCGGCGTGCGCAACACGTTCGCGGGGCCGCCGGTGCTGAAGGACACGCGCAATCTCGACCGCATCCGCGAACTCGAGGCGAACGTCGATCCGACTGTCTGAAGCGGCTTCGAAGCAGGCTGAAAAAAACCGACTCGCGGGCTCGATGCCGCGAGTCGGTTTTTTCATGTCTATGCGCAACGATGAGATTCAACCGCCTTGCAGCGGTTGAATCTCGCTGGCATCAGCCGTAGACGGGGAAACGCTTCGTCAGCTCCGCAACCTGCCCGCGCACACGCTCGAGCGTGGCCGCATCTTCCGGCGCCTCCAGCACATCGGCGATCAGGTTGCCGACGATCTCGGCTTCCTTCACGCCAAACCCGCGCGTCGTCATCGCCGGCGAACCCAGGCGAATGCCGCTCGTCACGAACGGCTTTTCCGGATCGTTCGGGATCGCGTTCTTGTTCACCGTGATGTGCGCCGCGCCCAGTGCCGCTTCCGCTGCCTTGCCGGTGATGTGCTTTGCGCGCAGGTCGACCAGCATCACGTGGCTTTCCGTGCGGCCCGACACGATCCGCAGACCGCGCTTCACCAGCGTTTCAGCCAGCACGCGTGCGTTCTCGACCACCTTCTCCTGGTATGCCTTGAACTCCGGCGACAGCGCTTCCTTGAACGCCACCGCCTTGCCTGCGATCACGTGCATCAGCGGGCCACCCTGGATCCCCGGGAAGATCGCCGAGTTGATCGGCTTCTCGTACTCGGCCTTCATCAGGATCACGCCGCCGCGCGGGCCGCGCAGGCTCTTGTGCGTCGTCGTCGTCACGAAGTCCGCGTGCGGCACCGGGTTCGGATATACGCCCGCTGCGATCAGGCCCGCGTAGTGGGCCATGTCGACCATCAGGTACGCACCGACCGACTTCGCGATCTTCGCCAGACGCTCGAAATCGATCTTCAGCGAGAACGCCGATGCGCCCGCGACGATCAGCTTCGGCTTGTGTTCCTGCGCGAGCTTCTCGGCCGCGTCGTAATCGATGTCTTCGTTCTCGTTCAGGCCGTAGCTCACCACGTTGAACCACTTGCCCGACATGTTCACCGGCGAACCGTGCGTCAGGTGGCCGCCGTGCGCGAGGCTCATGCCCATGATCGTGTCGCCCGGCTTGAGCATCGCGAAGAACACGCCCTGGTTCGCCTGCGAACCCGAGTTCGGCTGCACGTTCGCCGCTTCCGCGCCGAACAGCTGCTTCACGCGGTCGATCGCCAGTTGCTCGACGACGTCGACGTATTCGCAACCGCCGTAGTAGCGCTTGCCCGGATAACCTTCCGCGTACTTGTTCGTGAGTTGCGAACCCTGCGCAGCCATCACGGCCGGGCTCGTGTAGTTTTCCGACGCGATCAGCTCGATGTGATCTTCCTGGCGACGGTTTTCCTGCTCGATCGCGGCAAAAAGTTCCGGATCGACGTTGGCAACGGTGCTGGTGGTGCGGTTGAACATGTTGATTGACCAGTTGAGAGTGAATGACTGACCGCGGCTTGCCGGCTGCATGGTGTTTCGGCCTTCGCATTCCACCAGACCGGCTCTCGTTCAGCTAGAAGGATTCCGACATTCCGCTGGGACACACCGCGCGCCGGATACGCAAAAAAAATCGAAGGGTCGCATCGCTGCGACACCTTCGACGGAACTTGCCGATCAGGCCGGCATGAAGCCTGCCCTTCAACTTCTTGCGAGCAACAACGATCAGACGGCGGAGAAGCAGTTGTCGACGAACAGATGCGTGCCGTTGACGAAACTCGACTCGTCGGACGCGAGGAACAGCGCGGCGGCCGCGACTTCCGACGGCTCGCACAGGCGGCCTTGCTGCACCGCGATCGCCGCCTCGGTCGCATCGACGCCCATCGCCTGCAGATCCTTCAGTTCGCGCATCCCGTGCGGCGTGCGGATGAACCCCGGCGCGAGCGCGTTGCAACGAATGCCGCGATCGCGATACTCGACCGCAATCGCCCGCGCGAACATGTGGCACGCGCCCTTGGTCGCGTCATACAGCACCTCGCCCGGCGTCGCGCACACCGCCGAAATCGACGACGTGCAGACGATGCTGCCCCGCCCCTTCTCCAGCATCTGCGGCAGCACCGCTTGCGTCATCAGGAACATGCTCTTCACGTTCACGCCCATCAGCCAGTCCCATTCCGACTCCTCGATATCGAGGAACGGTTTGACGATCAGCGTGCCCGCGTGATTGAACAGGATGTCCGCGTTGCCGTACTGCTCCCGCGCGGCGTTCACCGCTTGCTGGACTTCCGCCTGCTTCGACACGTCGGCGCCGAGGCCGATCGCCTGCAGGCCTGCGTCGCGCAGCTTGGACGCGAGCGTTTCGGCGGCGTCGCCGTCGCGGTCGATGATCGCGACCTTCGCGCCCTGGGCGGCGAACAGTTCGGACGCCGCGCCGCCGCAGCCGCCGGCGCCGCCGCTCACGATGGCGACCTTGCCGGCCAGGCGGCCGTCAATCTTGACATTCATGTTGCGTTCTCCAGTCTGGTGCGTTCGGTCTGCTCAACTGAACAGCGTCCGCAGGTGATCGTTGAGGAAGGTGCCTTCGGGGTCCACGCTGCGGCGCAGCGCGCGGAACGCTTCGGCCTTGGGGAACCAGCGATCGACGTCCTCGCGGTTCGTGAAATGCAGCTTGCCCCAGTGCGGACGCGAGCCGTAGTCGCGCAGGATCGTGTCGACGTCCTTCAGGAACGGCCAGTAGTCGACGCCGTTCGGGCCGCCCGAGCATGAAATCGTGACGCTGTCCTGGTGATTGAACGGGCTGATCCACGCCGGATCGCCCTTCGTGAAGCGGTACTCGACCGGGAAGATGCAGTCGCGGTGTTTCGTGAGAATGAGCTCGCGCACCCGGCGCAGCGCTTCCTTGCCGTGCTGCGCGGGCACCGCATATTCGAGCTCGTGGAAGTTCGGCACGTAGTGGATTGCGTACACCTCCGAGCTGTACGCGATCTTCTCGTGCTCGCCTTCATGGAACGTGCGCGCGTCGGTGACATCCATCACCTTGATCTCGCACACGTCGTAGTCCTTCTTCGAGTTCGATACCTTCGTGGTGTCGGGCAGGCAGTAGAGATCGCGGCTGGCGGACGTCGGGCACCAGAAGAAACCGAAATGCCGGTGCTTCGCGGCCAGGTCGTCGTATTGCTCCATCAACGCTTCGAAGTCCTCGCGCCATACCCGGTCGTGCAGCCAGAACGCATCGGTCACTTGCAGCGTGATCTCCGACACCACGCCGAACATCCCGATGTTCACCTGCGTCGCATGCAACAGGTCGCGGTCCTGCCGGTCGCTCACTTTCATGATCGAGCCGTCCGGGCGCACGATGCGCATCCCGACGACCTGCGACGACAGGTTGCTCAGCGTCGTCCCCGTGCCGTGCGTGCCGGTGGCCAGTGCGCCGGCAATCGCCTGCGAATCGATGTCGCCCTGGTTGACGAGCGACAGGCCGCATTCCTTCAGGTGCCGCGTCACCGCATTGATTTTGGTGCCGGCCTTCACGGTCACGCGCTTGCGCGCTTCGTCGACATCGACGATGCCCTGGTAATCCTGCAGCGACAGCAGCAGGCCGCTGGTGGCCACGACGGGCGTGAACGAGTGCCCGGACCCCGCGCACCGCACGTGCTTGCCCTGCCGCGTCGCCGTATGCACCAGCGCCGCGATCTCGGCCTCGCTGGTCGGCGACGCCAGGTGCGCGGCCATGCACGACTGATTGCCGACCCAGTTTCTCCAGAATCCGCCACGGGGAAGTTCCATTACCGTCTCTCCAGCGTCGTATTGGTGCCAAAGGTAGGGTGTCGAAAGGTTTTCCACTATCGGATTTCGGCAAGTTAGGGTTTTGACGAGGCGATACCCGGCCGGCCTTTTTGACCGGCGCGGCGAGCGGCTACAATGAATCGATCCGGCCCGCCCCTTCCCGCCCTCGATGACGCCGTCTGCCCACCCGAGCGATTTCTCTGGCGCCCCGCTGTTCGCGCGAACCGTTGCGTTCTGCGCGTTCACCGACGTGGAGGAACAGGCGCGTTCGTTCGACGGCTGGAACATGAACTACACGCAGATCTCGGGCGGGCTGTTTCATGGCTCGTCGTCGATCATGTCGCTGGGCGGCATCAAGCTGCTGGTCGAAGATCTCGACAAGGTCATCCTGCAACAAGGCGCCGTGCCGTCGGAGCGGATCGCCGTGGCCGTGCCGCTGGAACTGGAAGGGCACGCGCGCCTGTGCGGCGAGAAGAGCGGGCGCGACAGCCTGCACGTGTTCTCGAGCCAGCCGCAATTCGAGTTCTACTCGCCCGACCGGCACGTGCTCGTGAATGTCGAGATCGAACCCGGGACGTTGTCGACGGAAGCGATGCGCACCGTGGCCGCGTCGCTGCATGCGCAAACCCACGCGCCGGTGATCCCGATGGCAACCGGTGTGGCCGACCATCTGCGCGACCTGCTGCGCCAGACACTCGCTGCCGCGGCAAAAAGCTCGCACGTCGACGACGTGACGACGCAGGACCGGATCGAACTGCTCGAACGCACCGTGCTGTACGCGATCTCGGAAGTGATGACGGCCGCGACGCTGGACGCCGGCGCACAGGTCGTGCGCCCGACGAAATACTGGTCGCTGGTCAATGCGGTGCGGGAGCGGCTGCAGGACGCATCGACCTGCCCGCTGTCGATCGCCGAGCTGTGCGTGGAGCTCGGCGTCAGCCGGCGCACCGCGCAATACGCGTTCCAGGATACGTTGAACCTGAACCCGATCGCCTACCTGCGGGCCGTGCGGCTGAATCACGTGCGCCGCGAGCTTCGGCTCGGCGACTCCGTGACGTCCGCTGCCACCAAATGGGGCTTCTGGCACCTGAGCAGCTTTGCGCAGGACTATCGCGCGATGTTCGGTGAACTGCCGTCGGCCACCGCGAAGCGCTACGCGCGCCAGGCCGGCTAGCGCCTGTCGTTCACCTTCCGGCGGCCGATGCGAATCATCCCGCACCGGCCGCCGCCCTGCCTGCTACGTCACTCGTCCTGCTGTTCCTGCTGCGCCTGCACCTGCCGCTGCTGGATGAACTGCCGTACATCGCTCATCGTCACGCGGCCGGTGTGCTTCGCATCGATCTCGTCGAAGTGCTTCGACACGAAGCCGAGACCGCTGCTCTGCGCCTGCGCCTTCGTCACGGCCGCGCCGTTGCTCAGCACCGTATTGGCGCCGAGCCGCGCATCGACACGCTGCTGCGCCTGCTGCTGCAGCGTCGCGCCGGTCGACGGCAACACCGGCGCCGCTTTCGTGGCAGGAAAGAACGGACCGTCGACACCGTGCCCGCCGTGCGGCAGCTTCACCGGCGCCACCGCCTGCGGCGGCAACGCGTAGGCACTGCTCATCACGGCACCGAGGACGATCAACGGAGACATACGCCGCATCAAATTGATTAGGGACATGATCACTCGCATTCAATGGATGAATAGAGGGTTCCTTTGACAAGGAGTCCGTCGCTCACGGTCGCTCAAGGGGCCGCCGCCAGCGTCGTCGCGGCGGTTGCGCCCGGGACGCTGCCGGTCGGCACGCTCGGCGGGTTTTCATCCGGCCACGGCGGCGGCAGCGTGTGCAGCGTCAGCGCC
Organism: Burkholderia sp. Ac-20349; assembly: GCF_017104865.1. Taxonomy (NCBI): domain Bacteria; kingdom Pseudomonadati; phylum Pseudomonadota; class Betaproteobacteria; order Burkholderiales; family Burkholderiaceae; genus Burkholderia; species Burkholderia sp. Ac-20349. The sequence continues at coordinate 64,196 of NZ_JAAGPM010000008.1, read as the reverse complement.
GTCGGAATCCGCGCGCCCTTGTAGAACGTCTTCAGGTCCCGCTTCATCTGCGGCCGGGCGACGTCGTCCAGGTAGATCATGTGGCCGCCCTGGAAGAAGTTCACCTGCAGCTTCGGATTGAAGCCCTTCACCGTCTGCAGCCGCGCGAGTTGCTTCTCGGTGTTGAAGAACGGCGTCGCGAGATCGTGGAAGCCATTCTCCGCGAGCACGCGAAGCTTCGGGTTGAGCTGCAGCGCACCGAGCAGATCGGGAATCGTGTCGGGCATCGGCTGGCCGTCGTGCGTGAAGTCCCAGACGCCGATGATGTTGTCGTTCAGCGGCAGGTACGTCGCGTTCGGCGCGGTGTAGCCGAGGTAATCCGGCATCTGCGTCGCGAGCGCGTTCGTGAACGGCTGCGAAATCAGGATGTCGGACGGATCGCCGTCGTTCTGCAGGCGCGGATCGGCGTTCGGCAACGATACGCGTCCGTCATACCGGCCGATCGTCGTCCCGGGCAGCAGGCTCGTGCCGAACGGATTCGCGTTGAAGTAGCCGCGCAGCGCCTGTTGCGTGAGGCTCGACGGGATCGACCACAGCTTGAGCGTCGCATCGCTCGGGAACACCGGCGTGCCGAGCGCATCCGGAATGCCGAGCTGGCTCAACACCCACGACTGCGAATACTTCTGCAGCTGGTTGTAGATCAGCGTCGTGAACAGTTCCGTCTGCAGTGCGTACAGACCCGGGTTCACCGGGGCCGGCGACACCTGGTTGAAGTACGCCGCGACCGCCGCATAGCCCGGCAGGTAGCCGGCCACCGTATCGGTTTCGAGCAGCAGCCCTTCGGTCGACTGCGTGATCGCCACCGCTTCCACCGCATCCGCGAAGTAGTTCAGGATCGCCGACTGCAGCACGATGCCCGTCAGGTGCACGCCAGCCGATTCGAGCGCCAGCGCGAGCATGTCGGTACGCGGCGTGCCGTACGATTCGCCGTACAGGTAGATCGGCGACGTGCTGCGGCTGTTGACGTTCAGGTAGCGCTGGATGAAGTCGCGCATGATGTTCACGTCCGCATCGGAACCCCAGTACTTCTGGTTGGTGTTCGGCAACACGGCTTCCGACAGCCCGGTGCCGGGCGGGTCGATGAACACGAGGTCGGTGGTGTCGATCAGGCTTTCGGCGTTGTCGACGAGCGGATAGTTCGGCCAGTTGGCGCCGAACAGCGGATCGGGCGTGGCCACGCGGGTCGGTGCGAACGAGCCGAGCCGCAGCCAGATCGACGACGAGCCGGGGCCGCCGTTATAGACGAACGTGACAGGGCGCGGCTTGCCGTTCGTGCTCGGCGCGGTGTACGCGACATACGACATCGACGCTTCCGCATTGCCGTTCGCGTCCTGCGCGGTCAGGTGGCCGGTGGTCGTCGTGTAGTTGACGGTCGTGCCGCCGTTTTTCCACTGGTAATGCATGACGGCCGTTTTCTCGGACACCTGCCCGGGGGCAAGGCCGTCGCCCGCATTCATCGAATACGCGACCGGGTCGACGTACGGCTGGTTGGCCGGCGTCTGGCCGGCCGCCTGTTGCGCGCTGGCCTGCTGGCTGGCGGTGGCCTGCGCGAGGCTCGACGCCCCGACGGACGACGAATCGTCGCCGCCGCAGGCCGCGAGCGCCAAGGTCATGACGGTCAAGGCACCTAGCCCGGTCAACCGGCCGTGACGGCCACGGCGGCTGCCGGTACAGCTCCTGTCTGGTTTCATCTCTGTCCTTTGATTCGGATACCGCTTCACAAAGGCCGCCAACGCCTGCGAAACGCGCAGACCGACCCGCCACTCGCGTTGCACGGTCGGCAGTCGGCGGTTGGGGATTGGACTTCTAAGAGACTGAACTTGATACAGACACAGCAAACTGCTGGCGAGAATGGTGCTCGGACGCCCCCTGCAGTTTGGACAACTTTTATATGACCCAAATTTACGACAACACAAAAATAGGCGGTGCTGCGCCGCGTTGTCAAAGATCATTCGGATATTAAAAATCCCGCAATGATGCTAACGGCGGACAGTGTCTGGCAATTGAAAGAAAGCGGGATTATTTGTGCATTGCGCGCTTTTCGGACAATAATCCGCCGAATCCGCCGCTTTTCTCGCACAACCAGGCGTCCTTTACTGGCGCTGATGCAGCGCCTCGAAAGCCTTCAGATCGCCGGAATTATTCTTTCATTTTAATTATCGGCCATCGATTAATTCAGCGTGGCATTACGCATAGACCGCCACTCAATGATTCAAGTCACTTCAACCATTCTTCAATCGAGGCGCTTATCCGCATCACGCCATCCATAAAATACCGATTTTGCTAATTCACGAAAATTTCAGCGGAATTATTTACCCGCGATCCAGCCGGCCTGTGCGGTGAAAATGAAGCGCGGCGTGCAGCGTCGCCGCATGCCGCGCTTCATTCGCGTTCAATCCGCCATTACTTCCCGCCGCCCGGCATCGCGATATCGATCAGCACCGGATCGTGATCCGACGAGCGATACGCATCCGGCGCGTAGAACGTCTTCTGCTGCTCCGCCGATTTGTACGCGAGCGTGTACTGCAGCGCGAGCGGCTCGTCCGCGTTGATGTGCCATTCGTGCACGGCCTTCACGTGCGACGCGAGCGGCAGCGTCGCGAGCGCGTGATCGAGATAGCCGGCTTCGCCGTTGTACACGTAGCTGTACGCGTTCGCGCCGATCCAGCGCGCGACGAGGTTGCGGTAGCCGCGCGATTCGAGCGCGCGGATCGGGTCTTCGTACGTGTAGCTGTTGAAGTCGCCGATCAGCAGCACGCCCTGGCCCGCGACGCCCGTCGGATTACCGGCGAGCCAGTCGGCCACCTTCGCTGCCGCGCGCGTGCGCGTCGGGTTCCAGCAGCCCTGGCCGTCGCCCTGGTCGAGATCGTCGTTCGCGGCATCCGGGCAGTTCTTCGACTTCAGATGGTTGACCGCGACCGTCAGCGACTGCTTGTTGCCGCCGATCATCCGGAACGACTGCGCGAGCGGCTGGCGGTTCTTGTCGTCGATCGCGAGCGTCGCCGCACGGCCGACCGGTTCGACCTTGCGACTGTCGTAGATCATCGCGACCGTGATCGCATCGCCGCCGAGGCGCGACACGCCCGGATCGACGACGCGCCAGTTGTTGCCGAGCTTCGCCGCGAGCTGGCGCACCGCGCTCAGTTCGCCGTAGCCGTTGTTCTGGATTTCCATCAGGCCGATCACGTCGGCGTCGATCGCCTTCAGCGCGCTGACGATCTTCGCTTCCTGGCGCTGGAATTCCTGGTAGTTCTTCGCGCCGCGGTTGTTCGGATCGTCGAAGCCGCCGCCGAGACCGTTGCCGTTGAAGTAGTTGAGGACGTTGAACGACGCGACGCGCAGGTTCGACTTCGGATCGCGCGCCGGTGCGTTGGTGCGCGGGTTCGTGCGGGCTTCGAATGCCGGCACGGCAGCACCCGGCAGCGGCTGTACGCGCCAGGCGCCGTAGCGCACTTCGAGCACGCCCTCGATGTCGCGCACCGTGTAGCCCGCGCGCAGCGTGTTCGCGGCCGACAGGCCCGGCGCCGGGTACGGCACCGTGGCGGGGTTCTGCTTGTTGGAGCCGTCGTCGAGGATCAGGCGGTTGCGTGCGTTCGCATCGATCTGCGTCTGCGCCTGGGCAGGCGGCACGACGCTCGTCGGCGTGCGCAGGCGGCCGTTGCTGAGCATCACGCTGCCGTAGCGGCCGAGCTCGTAGTTGTCGGTGACGTTCAGCGTCTGCGGCAGGCGCACCAGCATCCCTTCATACGCGGCGAACGCGTTCGGGCTGTCGACCGGCAGCGTGAGCGTCGCGGGCGTGACGGTCTGGTTGTTCGCGCATACCGCGATCGCGCCCGACTGCGTGAGCTGCGTCTGCCCGTATTTTTCCTCGACCTTGCCCGTCACGTGCACGAGGTCGCCCGCTTTCGCACGCACTTTCGGCGCATAGACGAACAGCCCTTCGGACACGCCCGGCTGATTGCGGCGCTGCGCATCGGCCTGCTGGACGAAGAAGCCGCCGAAGCCGTCCGTGCCGCCGAAATCGGCGGTGACGACGGCTTCGATCGACACGTTCTGGCCAGCGAGCGGCGACGGCGCGCCCGGCCCCTGGATATCGGCGATCGGCGTCGTGCTGCCACCGCAGTTCGGGCTGACGGGCGCGGCAGTGGCGGCGAAAACCGGCGCGGCGAGCGTCGGGAGCAGCAATAGCGGGGGGATGAGGCGGATTGTCGAGCGCATGACGGGGAATCCCGGTTGTGAGGGTGGCGAAAGCTTAGCGGCGCTCAATGACAGTTTTTGGTAATTGAAAGACAGGTTGATGTAATTGTCGTTATCGCGCTGCGATCGCCGTCGAGCGCGCGTTTACGCCTGAAAAAGCGGGGAAATCGTCTGATGAAAATCCGCCGTGCCCGTGACGATTGCCCCGCGCGCGTTCGCTGCCGCAGCGTCGCGCCGTCGCGCTACACCGTGCCCGGCAACGCGCTCGACACGAGCACGGCCGCGACCATCAGCACGCCGCCGAGCACCACCGCCTCGATCCGCAACACCGTGCCGAACCGTTTCAACGCGCTGGCCGGCATCGACGCGGCCGGATCCTTCAGCGCAGCCAGCAACGTCGGCATCCCGAAGAAGCGGTTGTGTCCGCCGAGTGCCGCCGCGATCAGCACGAGCGCGAACTTCAGCAGCAGGATCTGCCCGTACGTCGATGCGATCAGATTGGCGGGCGTATCGACGCCGCGCCAGCCGTTGTACGCGCCGGTCGCGAACAGCACGATCAATGCGTAGGTCGACGCATCGGACAGCGACTGCACGAACGATGCGCCGGTCGTGCGTTCGCTCGCGGGCATTGCGGACAGCCTCGGCATCACGCCGAATGCCGTCACGAGCACGAGCCCGACCCACGCGCTGATCGCCAGCAGATGCAGCCAGTCGATCCATACCGGCACGCTGAACCATCCGGCATCCACCGGATGCCCGCCATTGCTGCGTGCGAGCGCGACGCAGGCGAGCGCGGCCCACATCGCGAACGGCAAGCGCGACTCGTTCGCGCGCCTGACGAACGACAGCCCCGCGACGACGAGCATGAACACCGTACCAGCCAGCCACGCATGACCGAACCCGGTGCCCGCGAGCATCGCGCAGACGGCCGGCCCCGCTTCGAGCAACGACACCTCGCTCATCAGCGCGCAATGCGCCCAGAACGCGGTGACGCTCGCGACCAGCGATACGACCGACGCGATGCGCAGCGTCGTACCGAGCCGCCGCCCGATGCCGTGCTGCCACGCCGACGCGCCGCGCGCGAGCCAGTGGCTGCCGAGCAGCGCGCCGACGACGACGGCGAACCCGGCGTTCTGGATCGCCACCGATACGAGCCGCAGGAGGCCGACAAGGCCGTCGTTCATCCCTTCACCCTGAACGTATAGGTGCCCTTCGTGCGATGCGCGTCGGCCGTCATCGCCGCCCACTGCACCGTGTACGCGCCGGGCGCGAGCTTCGGCATCGCGAGCGTCATCACGCGCGGGTTCGCCGCATCGACCTTCGACTTTGCCTGCGTGACGGCGTTGCCGTTCGCATCCGATACCTTTACCGAGCTGAACGCCGGTTCGAGGTCTTCGTTGAAGGTGAGCCGCAATGTGTCGGGCGCGATGTCGACCGTGCTGCCCGTCGCCGGTGCGGCGCTTTCCAGCTTGCCGTGCGCCAACGCCGCAACCGGTGCGGCCGCGACGATCGCGCCGGCCACGGCACACGCGGCCAGCCGCGCGAGGTTCGGGATCTTCATGTTCACGCTCCGCGTCACGGCTTCTTCAGCTCGACGACGGTCAGCGCGCCGTCCACGTCTTCCGCGACGAAGTCGATCTTGTCGCCGGCCTTCACCTGCGACAGCATCGCCGGGTCCTTCACCTTGAACACCATCGTCATCGCGTCCATCCCGAGGTTTTCCAGCGGGCCGTGCTTGATCGTCAGCTTGCCGGTGGCCGTGTCGACCTTGCGAATCTCGCCGTGCGACATGCCCTGTTGCGCCGCGGCTTCCTGCTTCGCGCCGCCGCTCATGTCCATGCCGGCCATGTCGCCGGCCGCGTAAGACGCCGCGGAAAACACCAGCGCACCACCCATTGCCATCAGAACCAGTCCCTGCTTCATCGTGTCGACTCCCAGTGAATGAAATGAAACCGGCGGCCGCCTGCGTGCAGCCGCCGCATGCTGCTGCTCAGCCGTCCGGCAGTTCGCCGGTGTACTCGTACGCGACGGTGCCCTTCGGATGCCTGAACCAGCCCGGATCGCGATAGTCGTTGCGGCGGAGCCCCTGCCGCACCTTGCAGACCGTGAACATGCCGCCCATCTCCAGCGGCCCGAACGGGCCCGTGCCCGTCATCATCGGCAGCGTGTTGTCGGGCAGCGGCATCTCCATGCCGCCCATCGCGCCGCCCGTGCTGCCCATCGCCATGTAGTCGGGCACGAGCTTGCCGATGCGCTTCGCGAGATCCTTCTGCGGCACGCCGATCAGGTTCGGCACCTGGTGGCCCATCGCATTCATCGTGTGATGCGACTTGTGGCAATGGAACGCCCAGTCGCCCGGACGATCGGCGGTGAACTCGATCGCGCGCATCTGGCCCACCGCGACATCGGCCGTCACTTCCGGCCAGCGCGCGGCCGGTGGAATCCAGCCGCCGTCGGTGCCCGCGACTTCGAAGCTGTAGCCGTGCAGGTGGATCGGATGGTTCGTCATCGTCAGGTTGCCGAAACGAATCCGCACGCGGTCGCCCGCGCGCACCGGCAGCGGATCGATGCCCGGGAACACCCGCGAGTTGAAGGTCCACATGTTGAAGTCCGTCATCTCGTTCACGCGCGGTGTGTAGCTGCCCGGTTCGATGTCGTACGCGGCGAGCAGGAACACGAAGTCGCGATCGACCGGCATCGTGCCGCGATCCTTCGGATGCACGATGAACATGCCCATCATCCCCATCGCCATCTGCACCATCTCGTCGGCGTGCGGGTGGTACATGAACGTGCCGTGCGCTTCCAGCTGGAACTCGTAGACGAAAGTCTTGCCGGGCGGGATATGCGGCTGCGTGAGGCCGCCGACGCCATCCATCCCGTTCGGCAGCCGCAGCCCGTGCCAGTGGATCGTCGTGTGCTCGGGCAGCCGGTTGGTCACGAAGATGCGCACCTTGTCGCCTTCGACGGCCTCGATCGTCGGGCCCGGCGATTGGCCGTTGTAGCCCCACAGGTTCGCGTTCATGCCGGGCGCCATCTCGCGCACGACGGGCTCCGCCGTCAGGTGGAATTCCTTCCAGCCGTTCTTCATCCGCCACGGCAGCGTCCAGCCGTTCAGCGTCGCGACGGGCGTGTACGGGCGGCCGTTCGGCGGCACGAGCGGCGGCTGCGTGGCGGTTTTCGCCATCGTGGGCGCGTCGGGCAGCGACGCGGCGCCGGCCTTGCTGACCATCGCCGCACCGAGCAGCGCGGCGCCCGAGCCGCTGAGAAATTGTCGACGGGACACCATGTCAATGACCTTCCGGATGCGTTTGCGTCGCGGACGCCGGTTGCGCCGCGGGAGTGGAAGCCGGCTGCGGCGCAGCGTCGGCATTTGAAGTGGCTTCGGGTTGGGTAGATGGCGTCGCGCCCGGCGACGGCAACCGGCCCCCGACGGCCATCTGCAGATCGGTTTCGGCGAGCCAGTAGTCCTTCAGCGCATCGATGTAGCCGTTGACCGCGCCGACCTGTTCGCGCGCATCGGTCAGCAGCTCGAACACGCTCGCGAGCATCCCGTTGTAGCGCAGCAGCAGCTCGTCCGAGATCGTCTTGCGCAGCGGCACGACTTCGTCGCGATAGTGGGTCGCGACGTCGTAGCTCGTCACGTACGCCGCATACGATTCGCGCACGTCGGAGCGCGCATCGATCGCCGTCTTCGCGAGCCGGTTCGCCGACTGCATGTAGACGGCCTCGGCCCGCGCGACCTTCGCACCGCCCCAGTCGAACAGCGGAATCTCGACGCTGATCTCGTAGCCGTGCTCGTGGCCCTTGCCGGTCTCGTAGTTGTTCACGTAGCCGAGATCGACCGCATTGACGAAGCGCGTGGCTTTGCTGAGTCCGAGCGACGACGCGACGCCCTGCGTCTGCAGCTTCGCGGCCTGGATGTCGAGACGGTTGCTCATCGCGAAACGTTCGAGATCGGGCAGGTTCGGCCGCGTTTTCGGCAGGTCGGGCAAGCGCTCGGGCAGCGTGTACCGCGTGCGTTCACCCCACAGGCCCATCGCGCGCGTGAGCTTCTCGCGCGCGGCCACAGCCTGCTGGCGCGCCTTCGCCTGCTGCGCGACCGCATCGGCATGGAACGCCTGTTCGCGCGCGTAATCGAGGCGGCTGAGGTTGCCGGCCTGCCGCATGCGCAGCGCGAGTTCGGCGGCCGCGCTCGCGGCATCGCGCACCTGTTGCGCATAGTTCGCGGCCTGCTCGGCGGCAACCGCCTCGACGTACGCGCGGCGTGCATCGGCTGCGACCTTCAGCATCGCGTCGGTTGTTTCGAGCTTGGTCTGCTCGAAGCGGCGGCGTTCGATGTTCGTCGCGAGCGGCATCGTCAGCAGCGCGAACACGTTCGCCGAAAACGTGCGGCCGAGCGTCAGCTCGCCGTCGCCGGCGCGTGTGCGGCTGAACGCGAAGCGCGGGTTCGGCAGCCGGCCCGCCTGGACGAGATCGGCTTCCGACAGCCCCAGTTCCGCGTAGGACGCCTGCAACCCACGGTTGTTCAGCAGCGCGACCTGCACCGCGTCGTCCATCGACAGCGGCTTCGCCAGCAGCTCCTTCGTCCGCTTGTCGACGGCTTCGCGGTCGGCGTCGGTCTTGACCACGACCGCGTCTTTCCCGATGCGTTCCGACGCGGCGGACGACACCGCGTCGAAACCGCCGTCCTTCGAGAACGTCGTGCAGCCCGCGAGGAAGGCCAGCACGGCCGCAGCCGCGCCAATCCTGGGCGATATCGCAAGCATCGTCATGGCGCAGCGCCTCCGTGCTTCGAATGCACGGCGCCGCTTCCGGCCGCGCCGCCCGTCGTACTTCCTTTCGCGGGCCGCTCCATCACATCCCGGTTCAGTTGTTTCCAGCCCGGGCCTTCTTCGTCCCGATAATGCCGATAGCCGTCGAATGCGGACGTCACGGTGACATCCGGCACCGCCACGGCGGCGTCCGCCGGATCGGGCAGCGGGGTTTGCGCAGGCGCGAGCGACGGCACGAGGGCCGCCGCGCCAAGCAGCGCCGCAGTAATCAATCGCATGAATGGGTCTCGTCGTGAGTCGTCCGGCGGGCGTGATGCCGCCGCCGGAGCGGATTGCAGAGCGCGGCCGGTCGGAGCCGCGGGCAGGGTCTAGACGAGATGCCGGCGCGGCGGCCGGTCGATGCCGCCCGTCAGGAACGACACGACGACCGGCGTCGGCGCGAAAGAGACGATCGCGATACCGATACTCGACGTGACGGACATCGCGGGGAGATCCGCCATGCCGGTGCCCAAGCAGCAGGACCCGCACGCGGAGCACGGCTGTGCATGGCGCGCATGATCGTCGTGCGCGAGCTGATGCTGGCCACCCTGCGCGCCCGGCATTGCATGTGGCGCTGCCTCAACGGCACTCGCCCCGCCTTCCGCATGCGGCATGGCGACGACCGCGCCCGCGCATGCCATCGACACGGCCGCGAACGACTGGATCGGCAGGCTCAGCGCCAGCAGCACGACGAGGACGAATTTGCGCCAGTACGACATGGATGCGGAATCACGCAGGCAACGACCGGATGGGCCGGCGCAGCGCCGCGACGGCGCGCTCCGGGGACACGACGGCCGCAGCTTATCGCCGCCACAGTGACGACGACATGGCCGAAACATGACCGGCGTTTCATGACAATTCCGTCATCCCGTGGTCATCCTTCGCGCACGCGCGGCGCCGTAAGCTCTGGCGTTACACTGACCGGCTGGAATCACGGATGAATCACGGACAGCCTGCCTCACCATGCGGATACTGATAGTCGAAGACGAACCGAAGATGGCGTCGTACCTCCGGAAAGGGCTGATGGAGGCGAGCTACACGGTCGACGTCGCGGAAAACGGCAAGGACGGGTTGTTCCTCGCGCTGCACGAGGATTTCGATCTCGTCGTGCTCGACGTGATGCTGCCGGAACTGGATGGCTTCGAGGTGCTCAAGCGGCTGCGCGCGCAGAAGCAGACGCCCGTGCTGCTGCTCACGGCGCGCGAGGCGATCGAGGACAAGGTCGCCGGGCTCGAACTGGGCGCCGACGACTACCTGCTCAAGCCGTTCGCGTATGCCGAGTTCCTCGCACGTATCCGCTCGCTGCTGCGGCGCGCGCCGCGCAACGTGCGCGACCTCCTGCAGGTCGCCGATCTCGAAGTCGACCTGATCCGCCGCCGCGTGCGCCGCGCCGACACCCGCATCGACCTGACCGCGCAGGAATTCGCGCTGCTGCAGTTGCTCGCCGAGCGCGAGGGCGAAGTGCTGACGCGCACCTTCATCACGTCGCAGATCTGGGACATGAATTTCGACAGCGACACGAACGTCGTCGATGCGGCGATCAAGCGCCTGCGCGCGAAGATCGACAACGCCTATGAGACGAAGCTGATCCACACGATCCGCGGAATGGGCTACGTGCTCGAGGATCGTTCGTGACGCGCAGCCCCGGCTCGTATTCGCTGCTGCGGCGCCTGACGCTCGCGTTCGCCGTCGTCGCCGCGCTCGTGTTCGCACTGACCGGCGCGTACCTGTATCGCTCGCTGTCCGCCGAGCTGACGCGGCGCGACGATATCGAGATCTCCGGCAAGCTCAACCAGTTCATGCAACTCGCGCACGCGAGCGGATCGATCGCCGCGCTGCGTGCCGATCCCGCCGTGTTTCATGAGGTGCTGTTATCGCACCCGGGCGTGTATCTCGGCATCTACGACGCGCAGAACCGCGCGATCGTCGAGCATTCCGACGAAGCCGGGAATACGCTGGCGTCGGTGATCGCTGCACCGCATCCGGCCGATAGAGCCGGCGGGCCGTTCACCTGCTCGCCGCCCGGCATCGGCACGTCGCGTTGCGTCTACGCACGCGCCACACTCCCGTCCGGCGACGCGATCCAGGTCGCGCTTGCACGCACGGCAACCGATCGCCAGTCGCTGCTCGAAAGCTATCGCGTCGACATCTGGCTTGCGGCGGCCATGGGCGCGCTGCTGGTCGGCGCGCTCGGCTACGCGGTCGCGTCGCGCGGCCTGCGCCCGGTCGAGAGCCTCGGCCGGCAGACGTCGCGCATCGAAGCGCACAACCTGAACGCGCGGCTCGACGCGCGCGGCGGCCCGGTCGAGCTGCGTGAACTCGCGACGTCGGTCAACCGGATGCTCGATCGCCTCGAACGCGCGTTCGTGCGGCTGTCGCAATTCTCGTCCGATCTTGCACACGACATGCGCACGCCGCTCGCCAACGTGATCAGCTCGTCGCAGGTCACGCTGTCGCGCGCGCGCACGACCGAGGAATACGAAGCGCTGATCGATTCGAACATCGAGGAATGCGAACGGCTGCAGCGGATGATCGAGAACATGCTGTTCCTCGCACGCACCGACAATGCGCGGCAGCACCTGAAGACCGCCGCGCTCGACGCCGGCAGCGAGCTGCGCCGGCTCGCGTCGTATTTCCAGGCACTGGCCGACGAAGCCGGCGTGCGCATCGACGTGCATGGCGAAGCGCCGGTCGTCGCCGATGCGACGCTGTTCCGGCGCGCCGTCAGCAACCTCGCGTCGAACGCGCTCGAACATGCGGAGGCCGCGTCGACGATCGAGCTGGCGGTTTCGGCGCAAGGCAGCTACGCGGTCGTCGAAGTCACGAATCGCGGCGCCGCGATTCCGCCCGAACAGGTCGACAAGATCTTCGAACGCTTCTACCGGATCGATTCGTCGCGGCACGGCGCCGCGCGCAATGCAGGGCTCGGGCTCGCGATCGTCAAGTCGATCATGGCGCTGCATCGCGGCAAGGTCGAGGTCGCGAGCCACGACGGGCGCACGACGTTTGCGCTCTATTTTCCGCGCGACACGGATAGCTAGACCGTTCGCCGCCTTCCGGCTAGCGATCCTGAACGGCGGCGAACGACGTGCGAATGCAGACGAGCAACATGATGGTCACCGCGCTGAACACTGCCCCTGCGCAGAACGTAGCCGCGGCGCCCACCCGGTCCCACAGGATGCCCGCGACGACACTCGATACGAGCGTCACGACGCCGCCGAGCAGATTGAACACGCCGAACGCCGTGCCTCTCAATTCGGACGGCGCGGCATGCGCGACCATCGTCGCGAGTAACCCCTGCGTCATCCCCATATGGAGCCCCCACAACGCGACACCGATCAGGACGGTTCCCCAATGCGCGCCAAGCGCAAGCACGATATCGGCAGCGATCAGCAGGACGAGCCCGGCCGTCATCAGCTTCGTGTGGCTCGTCGTGTCGGCGAGCTTGCCGAACGGATAGGCCGACAGTGCGTACACGACGTTCATCGCTACCATCACGAGCGGCACGAGCGCGACAGGTACGCCGCTGCCCATCGCGCGCAGCACCAGGAACGCCTCGCTGAAGCGGGCCAGCGCGAACACGGCGCCGACGGTGACGACCCACCAATAGCGCGCGCCGAGTTGCTTCACGACATCGCGGCGGATCGGGTTGACACGCGGCTCGCCTGGCGCACGCGCCGGCTCGTCGATACCGAACGCGAGCAGCGCCACGGCCAGCATGCCCGGAATCACGGCGAGCCAGAAGGCGAAACGGAAGTCGCCGTGCCAGATCAGCATGATGACGACGGCCAGAAGCGGCCCGAGAAACGCCCCCACCGTGTCGAGCGACTGTCGCAGCCCGTAGGCGGCACCGCGCAAGTGGACCGGTGTGACGTCCGCCACCAGCGCATCGCGCGGCGCACCACGGATTCCCTTGCCAATCCGGTCGACGATCCGAGCCGTCACCACGATGCCAATCGTCGGCGCGATGGCGAACAACGGTTTGCTGAGCGCGCCGAGCCCGTATCCGGCGACCGCCAGCCACTTGCGATTGCGCAGGTAGTCGCTGAGCGTGCCGGAGAACATCTTGACGACGGGCGCTGTCGCTTCGGCGATCCCCTCGATGACGCCGATCGCGGTCGCGCTCGCGCCGAGCCCTGCCATCAGGAACATCGGCAACAGGCTGTGGATGATTTCCGACGACACGTCCATCAGCAGGCTGACGCAGCCCAGCACCCAGACACTGCGAGGAATCTGGCGAAGAATGCCGGTCGACGGTTCGGTCTGCATGGGTCGCTCCCGGTTCAGGAATCCTGACACTGGATGCCGGTGATACTACTGCAGTCCGGTGACACGACCGCACGTGCCGGCCGTCACGCGAGCACGCTATTTCCCCGTGTCGCGCCGGATCTTCGCTTGCCGGCGCACGCGATCGTTCAGTATCTGGTGCCGGCGAGTGTCGGTCATCTTCTTCCAGTCGCGCGCCTCGTCACGCGTGCGCAGGCAGCCCACGCAGAATCCGGTGCGGCCGTCGAACGCGCACAGCTCGACGCACGGCGATTTCACGGCCACGATCAGGCCGCCTTCGCCGACGCCATCACTTCGACGGTCACGTGGGAAACGCCGTCAAATCGCGCAACGAGCGCACGGTAGAAGCGCGCGTCACGCGCTGCGTCGAATGTCTCGACGGACACGATCGCGCTCATGTGCCCGGGACCGACACGCCACACGTGGAGATCGTTGACCTTGTCGCCAAACGCCTCGATCGCCTGGCGTACACGCTCCGCCAGCTTGCGATCGACGTTGACGTCGAGCAGGATGCCGCCCGTATCGCGCATCAGCCCGTACGACCAGTTCGCGATGACGAGCGCGCCGATGATGCCCGCGAGCGGATCCATCCAGACCCAGCCGAACGCACGTGCGAGCAGCAGCCCGATGATCGCCAGCACCGACACCGCCGCATCGGCGATCACGTGAACGTAGGCCGACCGGATGTTGTGATCGCGGGTGGCGGCAGCGTGCGCGCCTTCGTGATGATCGTGTTCGACGAACGTCAGCGCGTGCTCGGTGCCGTTCAGCGTCACGATCGCATCGAACGCATGGGGCTCGGGAATGGTCTCGCGCGATTCCAGGAAGCCGTTGCGCGCGACCATCGTGAACTGCTGTCGCGATTGGTCGGGACGAACGGTCGTAATCGAGGCGGACACCCCGTCGAGGCTCGACTCGCCGGTTGCCGGCGCGATCCGGAACACCGGCGGCACGCCGTCCTCGAACACCGATACGTCGAACACGCCGGCTGTCGAGAAGACCCTCATGGCTTCGTCCGCGTGATCGGCGTGAACGCCGTGTGCGTGCCCATGTCCGTGGCCGTGGCCGTGGCCGTGGCCATGCCCATGATGGTGGCCGTGATCATGCCCGTGATGGCCGCCGCTCAGCAGCCACACGCTCGCCAGGTTGACCGCGAGGCCGAGCACCGCGATCGGAATCGCCTCGCCAAAATGGATCGGCACCGGTGACAGGAATCGCGCGACGGCCTCATAGCCGATCAGGATCGCGATCATCGCGAGCACGATCGCGCTCGTGAACCCGGCCAGGTCGCCCAGCTTGCCGGTGCCGAACACGAAGCGCGGATCGTCGGCATGCCTGCGCGCATAGGTGTAGGCCAGCGCGGCGATCAGCATCGCGCCTGCGTGTGTCGACATGTGCAGCCCGTCGGCGACGAGCGCCAGCGATCCGAACAGCGTGCCGCCGACGATCTCGGCCACCATCATCGCCGCGCACAGGCCGATCACCATCCACGTCCGCCGCTCGTTCTGCTCGTGCGCCGCGCCGAGGAAGATATGGTCGTGCCCCGCGCCGAACGCGTCATTCGTGAAATTGCCCATGTTCCGCCCCGATCACTTGAAATAGCTGTGCACCACGTCGATCAGCTGCTCGGTCGCGCTGCCTTCGTGCTCATCCGGCCCATGTGCATCGACCATGTGCTCGCGAATGTGGTCCTCCAGCACGACGGCCAGCAGCCCGTTCATCGCGCCGCGACAACTCGTGATCAATTGCAGCACCTCGTTGCAGCCGCGCTCTTCCCCGAGCGCGCGCTCGATCGCCTCGACCTGGCCCTTGATACGGCGCACGCGGTTCAGCAGCTTCTGTTTTTCACGAACGGTATGACTCATCGACGACTGACTCCTGGATAGGAGGGGGGAGTATATATCCGCAAGGCTTCCCCTATAGGGGAGAGGGGTATATTTTTTCGAGATGAAGGCTTGTCGAAAGCAATCCGCTCGGCTAGACTGCCCTTCGTCTTTGGGGAGTAGCCTGCTTTCCATCCCCGGAAAGCGAACGCTTGACATCCTTCCCCGTTAAAGTCGGGGGATTCCTACGGTGCTCACCCCGGCATCGATCCGGGACGCGTCACTTCAGTGGGTTCCTGCTGCTGGCGGCATGACTGCACCGCTCACTTCACAGGCGCAACGGGCGTGTCCCGCCCTGAGAATGTTGATCGCGCCGACGAGATCGGCGTTTTCCTCGAAGCCGCATCCGACGCACGCGAATCGTTCCTGCGTGCGCCGGTTCTCCGACGACACATGCCCGCAGCGCGGGCATGTGCGGCTCGTGTTCTGCGGCGGCACCGCGATCAGGTAGCCACCGTTCCACGCCAGCTTATAGTCCAGTTGGCGGCGGAACTCGAACCATCCCTGATCGAGAATGCTCTTGTTCAGGCCAGACTTGGCCCGAACGTTTCTTCCCGGCGTATCGGCACTGCCTGCCGCCGACCCGGACATATTCCGTACCTGCAAGTTCTCGATACACACCATCGCGTGGTTTTGGCTGATCGCGGTTGAGCACTTGTGCAGGTAGTCGTGGCGGGCGTTTCCGATACGGGAGTGAATACGCTGGATACGGGCTTTCGCCTTCTTCCAGTTGCTGCTGAATTTCGTTTTGCGGCTCATCGCCTGTTGCGCCTTGCGCAGCGCGGCTTGATGCCGTTTGAAGCTGTTGAGCGGCGCGAGGAACGTTCCGTCCGAGAGTGTGGCGAAGCGGGCGATACCCATGTCGATTCCGACCGCACCGCCATTCGGCAGCGACCTATCGACTTCCCGCTCTGTCTGAATGCTCACGTACCATTTGCCGCAGGATTGCCTGACGGTGACGTTCTTCATCTCGCCCAGCGTCTCACGGCTGTTGCGATAGCGAAGCCAGCCCAGCTTGGGCAGGAAGATGCGGCTGTTGGTCTGGTCGAGCTTGATTTGCTTTGGGTCCGGGTAGCGGAAGCTGTCGCGTTGATCCTTCCTCTTGAAGCGTGGAAAGTTGGCTCGCTTGGCGAAGAAATTAGCGTAAGCCCGTTCCAGGTCCTTGAGCGCCTGCTGCAACGGATGCGTCGGTGCATCCTTGAGCCATGGAGTTTCAGCGCCGTTTCGCCACTCGGTGAGCAGCCTGCACAGTCCGGCGTAGCCGAGTTTCTTCTCGCGCTGCTCGTAACGTGTCTTCTGCAACGCCAATGCCTTGTTGAAAACGAAGCGGCACGAACCGGCGAAGCGGCGCATGTCGCGCTGCTGGTCACCGGTCGGCATCAGTTCGTACTTGAAGGCTTGGAGACGTTGCATCACTTCAATGTACTTTGGTCCATGAGTAGCGGCAACGACGCTGGGCACGAACGACGCTGCGTCTTACCGATTCATGTCCGTTTGGTTTGCGTGACCCTATACCGCGGAAAAGTGTGCTTCAAGGTAACCCTTGACGACCCGCGCAGCGTCGTCACCCCCGTTTGTACTAACTTTGAGGCGGCACCGGTCGAGTTCGATGAGGAGGACAAATCACGT
Organism: Burkholderia sp. Ac-20349; assembly: GCF_017104865.1. NCBI lineage: Bacteria > Pseudomonadati > Pseudomonadota > Betaproteobacteria > Burkholderiales > Burkholderiaceae > Burkholderia > Burkholderia sp. Ac-20349. The sequence goes on along the minus strand of NZ_JAAGPM010000008.1, from coordinate 47,350 downwards.
TCACGTGCTGGCGAACCACCCGCAAAAGGTCTCCGCGTCGGCACGCGTGAACGGCCTGAAAAATGTATCCAACCGCAATATCAGCGAGAAGAGCTATCCGGGTATGGCATGACGCGACTTCGACAGTTGCGTCATCGCACGTTGCGCTGCGCTGCATGAATGCGGGCGACAGCAACAACGTCGCCCGCATCCGGCAGCTCAGATCACGACGCCTTCACCAGCTTGACGATCGTCAGCGTGCCGTCGACCTTCTCGATCCGTACCTTGACCTTGTCGCCCGCACGCGCGTGTTCGAGCATCGCGGCGTCCTTCGCCTTGAACGCCATGGTCATCGGCGGCATCCCGACGTTCTCGAGCGCACCGTGCTTCAGCGTGATCTTGCCGCTCGCGGCGTCGACCTTCTTCACTTCGGCATCGGTCAGCGCGGCATTCGACTCGCCCGCACCGCCCGACGACATCTTCATGCCGGACATGTCCATGCCGGCCATCTCGCCGGCGGCAAAGGCGGGCGTGGCGAACGCGCCGACAGCAAGAACGGCGGCAGTCGCAACGGTAACGGTAATCAATTTCTTCATCGGGATTCTCCGGTTGGGATGGATGGCACGTTCGTGCCGTGAGGAACTGCTTCGGAATGCCACACATACCCCGCGCTTCGCGCACGACGGCGCTGAAGCAGGAGCCATGCGGCGGGAATGACGAACATCGACAGCAGCGGCGCCGTGACCATGCCGCCGACCATCGGCGCAGCGATGCGCTGCATCACTTCGGAACCGGCGCCGTGCCCGATCATGATCGGCACGAGGCCGGCGAGCACGACGGCCACCGTCATCGCCTTGGGCCGCACGCGCAGCACCGCGCCTTCGCGGATCGCGTCGAGCAGCAGCGCATCGGTCAGCGGTTCGCCGGCATCGAGCCGGCGCTGCAGCGCACCCTTCAGGTACAGCAGCATCACGACGCCGAACTCGGCGGCCACGCCCGCGAGCGCGATGAAGCCCACCGACGTCGCGACGGACACCGCATGGCCGAGCGCCCACACGAGCCAGAAGCCGCCGACCAGCGCGAACGGCACCGTCGACATCAGCAGCAGCGCATCGGCCGCCGAGCCGAACGTGAGGAACAGCAGCACGAAGATCACCACCAGCGTTACCGGCACGACGGTACGCAGCTTGGCCGCCGCACGTTCGAGATACTCGAACTGCCCCGACCACGCGATCGAATAGCCGGGCGGCAACGCGACCCGTTGCGCAACGGCCTGCTGCATCGCGCGCACGGCGCGCTGCAGATCGGTGCCGCGGATGTCGACGTACACGTAGCCGGACAGTCGCGCGTTCTCGCTGCGGATCATCGGCGGGCCGTCGGCGATCGCGATGCGCGCGACGTCGCCCAGGCGGATCTGCGCGCCGCGCGCCGTGACGACCGGCAGTTGCCGCAGGTTCTCGACCGAATCGCGCACCTCGCGCGGGTAGCGGAGGTTGATCGGGAAACGCTCGCGCCCCGCGATCACTTCGCCGACGTCGTCGCCGCCGACCGCCGACGACACGACCGACTGGATATCGGCCACCGACAGCCCGTAACGCGCGGCGGCGAGCCGGTCGATGTCGACGTCGATGTAGCGGCCGCCGTTCAGCCGTTCCGCGAGTGCGGACGTGACGCCCGGCACAGGCTTCACCGCTGCCTCGACCTGCTTCGCGATCGCGTCGATCCCGGCCAGGTCCGGCCCGGAAATCTTCACGCCGACCGGCGTCTTGATCCCGGTGGACAGCATGTCGAGGCGGTTGCGGATCGGCGGCACCCACACGTTCGACAGGCCCGGCACCTTCACCGTGCGATCGAGTTCGTCGACGAGCTTCTCCGGCGTCATGCCGGGGCGCCATGCGCTGCGCGGCTTGAACCGGATAGTCGTCTCGAACATCTCGAGCGGCGCCGGATCGGTCGCGGTATCGGCGCGGCCCGATTTGCCGAACACCGTGTCGACCTCGGGCACGGTCTTGATCAGCCGGTCGGTCTGCTGCAGCAGTTCGCTCGCCTTGTCGGCGGAGATGCCTGGCAGCGCGGTCGGCATGTACAGCAGGTCGCCTTCGTCGAGCGGCGGCATGAATTCGCCGCCGAGCCGCGACAACGGCACGGCCGTCAGCACGAGCGCGACGACCGCGATGCCGATCGCAAGCCACGGGCGCCTGAGCGTCGCTTCGAGCAGCGGTCGGTACACGCGGATCAGCACGCGGTTGATCGGGTTCGCGTGCTCGTGCGGAATGCGGCCCCGCACGAGATACCCCATCAGCACCGGCACCAGCGTCACCGACAGCCCGGCGGCGGCGGCGATCGTGTAGGTCTTCGTGAACGCCAGTGGCGCGAACAGCTTGCCTTCCTGCCCTTCCAGCGAAAACACCGGGATGAACGACAGCGTGATGATCAGCAGCGAGAAGAACAGCGCGGGCCCGACTTCCGCAGCCGACGTCGCGACGAGCTCCCATCGGCGCGCGGCCGTGATCGGCTCGCCGGGATGCGCGTGGTCGTACGCTTCGAGATGCTTGTGCGCGTTCTCGATCATCACGATCGCCGCGTCGATCATCGCGCCGATCGCGATTGCAATCCCGCCGAGCGACATCAGGTTCGCGTTCACGCCCTGGTAGCGCATCACGATGAACGCGGCCAGCACGCCGAGCGGCAGCGACAGGATCGCGACGAACGCACTGCGCAGATGAAACAGAAACACCGCGCAGACGATCCCGACGATCACGAACTCCTCGATCAGCTTGTCCTTCAGGTTGCCCACCGCGCGCTCGATCAGTTGCGAGCGATCATAGGTCGTGACGATTTCGACGCCAGGTGGCAGCGAACGCTTCAGGTCGGCGAGCTTCGCCTTCACCGCATCGATCGTGGTCAGCGCGTTCTTGCCTGAGCGCATCACGACGACACCGCCCGTCACCTCGCCCTGCCCGTTCAGCTCGGCGATCCCGCGCCGCATCGCCGGGCCGACCTGGATACGCGCGACGTCGCCGAGCAGCACCGGCGTACCGGCGTCGTTCGTGCGCAGCACCACGTGCCGGAAGTCGTCGAGCGTGCGCAGGTAGCCGGTCGAGCGCACCATGTATTCCGATTCGGCCAGCTCGACGACCGAGCCGCCGGACGCCTGGTTCGCGTTGCCGAGCGCGTTCGCGACTTCCGCCTGCGTGATGCCGTACGCGCGCAGCTTGTCCGGATCGAGCACGACCTGGTACTGCTGCACCATGCCGCCGATGCTCGCAACCTCCGACACGTCCGGCACCGCCTTCAGCTCGAACTTCAGGAACCAGTCGTTGAGCGCGCGCAGTTGCCCGAGGTCGTGACGGCCGGTGCGATCGACGAGCGCGTACTCGTACACCCAGCCGACGCCGGTCGCATCCGGCCCGAGCGATACCGTCGCGCCCGCAGGCAGCCGGCTCTGCACCTGGCTCAGGTATTCGAGCACGCGCGAACGCGCCCAGTACGGATCGGTGCGGTCGTCGAACAGCACGTAGACGAACGCGTCGCCAAACGACGAGTACGCGCGGACCGTTTTCGCACCGGGCACGCCGAGCAGCGTGGTCGTCAACGGATAGGTCACCTGATCCTCGACGATCTGCGGCGCCTTGCCCGGATACGACGCCTTCACGATCACCTGCGTATCCGACAGATCAGGCAACGCATCGAGCGGCGTCTGCTGCAGCGAGTGAACACCCCATGCGGCGATCAACACGGTGGCAAGCAGCACGAGGAAGCGGTTGTGGACGGACCAGCGAATGATGCGCGCGATCATCGTTCGCCTCCCTGCGGTTCGACCTTGGTCAGCCGGTAGCCATCGTCGCCCTGCGTGAACGCGAAGCGCACCGTCTCGCCCGGCTTCACGTCCGGGAACGCGGTGGGCGACGGCTTGCCGAATGCCATCGTCATCGCGCCCCAGCCGAGCGCCGGAACGGGTTGATGCGAGAACGTGATGTCGTCGGCCGTGACCTGTTCGACCTTGCCGGTGGTTTCGTAGATCGGTGCCGCCGCCGTCGATGCCGACGCGGGTGTCGCGGCTGCCCCGCTCGCACCGGTGCCACTTTCCAGCCGCGGCAGCACGCTTTTCAGGCTCGCCTCGGAATCGATCAGGAACTGCCCCGATGCGACGACCGTGTCGCCTTCGTTCAGCCCGCCGAGCACTTCGGTGTCGCTGCCGACGTCGTTGCCCACCGTCACGGTCACGGGCTGAAGCCGGCCATCGCGGTTCTTCACGATCACGATCGAGCGCTTGCCGGTCGCGATCACAGCTTCGGACGGCACGAGCAGGCGCGATACGGTCTGCCGTGCGGCGACCTGCACGCGCATCAGCATGCCGGGCGTGAGCTTCAGCGCGGCGTTGTCGATCTCCACGCGCGCCTGCAGCGTGCGGCTGCTCGTGCTGATGCCGGGCAGCACTTCGCGGATACGCCCCGTGAAATGCTGCGACGGGTCGCCCGCGAACGTCGCGTCGACCGACATCCCCGGCTGCACGTTCAGCGCAAGCGCTTCGGGCACCTCGACGATGAGCCACAGCGTCGACAGTCCCGCGATCTTCGCGAGCGTCTGCCCGGGTGCGACCATCGCGCCGTCCCGCACGTTCAGCTCGCTGACGACGCCGGTTTCCGGCGCGGTCAGCACGACATGCGTCTGGGCCTTGCCGGTGCGATCGAGGCTCGCGATCATGGCGTCGGGAATCGACAGCGCCCGCATCCGCGCGCGAGACGCATCGAGCAGGCTGCCGTCCATCCCGCCGCGCTTGAGCGCGAGGTATTCCTCCTGCGGCGCGAGCCAATCGGGCACGAACAGCGATGCGACCGGGGCGCCCTTCGCGATGCGCTGCATCGGCGCGCGCGCATAGAGACGATCGATGTAGCCGGTGACGCGCGACTGGACGACATCCGCGCGCGATTCGTCGAACTGCGTGGTGCCCACCGCATCGAATCCGGCCGCCGTCTGCTGCCGGCGCACGGTCGCATAGCGGATGCCGAGGCTCTGCTGCAGGCCCGGATCGATCCGGATGCCGGACGCGCCGCCGTCGTCGTCGGCATAGACGGGCTGTAGCTGCATGTCCATGAAGGGCGACTTGCCCGGTTTGTCGAAGTGCTGGTTCGGCACCATCGGGTCGTGCCAGTACAGCACCTTGCGGCCGGTCTTCGGGTCGGCGCTGCCGGGCGAGGAGGATGCCGCTGTGGTGGTATCCGTTGCGGCCGCGGCCGTCGCCGCATGGCGCGCGCCCGCGAAATAGCCCGCGCCGAGCAGCGCAGCACCGGTGAACGCCAGCAGGGCCGCGCGGGCCAGTATTTGCTTCGTCATGTCGTTCTCCTTTATTGCGCGGCGGCCAGCGTCGACGGCACGACCTGGTATTCGAGCTGCGCCCAGGTCTGCGAGACCTCGCGCCGGAGATCGAGCACCTGCAATTGCGCATCCAGTTGCGCGCGGCGCGCGGCGAACGTATCGGCGAGCGAACCCGTGCCGGCGCGGTACGCGGCGTTCGCCAGTTGCACGCGCTGGTTGGCGGCGGGCAGCAGCGCGTCGCCGAGATTCGCGATGCGTGCACGACCGCTCGCGAGCGTCGCGGACTGCTTGCGGATATCGGTCTGCACCTGGCGCAGCGTGTCCTCGTACATCAGGCGCGCCTTCGTCGCGAGCGCGGCCTTTTCGGCGACGTCGCGGTTCTGGCGGTTCTTGCGATTGATCGGCAGCGGGATCGTGACGCCAACGGACACCATGTTCGAATACGCGCCGCCGCGCTGCTGGTACGCGACTTCCCACGTCCAGTTCGGGCTGCGTTCGCTGTTCGCGACAGCCGTATCGGCTTCGGCGACGGCGATATCGTCGGCGGCGGTGATCAGCGCCGGTTGCGACAGCCGCAACTCGTCCGGCGGCAGCGACGACACGAACGACTCCGGCGCGGGCGGCGCGCCCGTGACGTCGTCGACGGGCACGGCGGTCCAGCGCGACAACGCAATGAGTGAAGTCTGGTAGACCTGCTCCGCCTTCAGCAGTTGATCCTGCGTCTGCGCGAGCATGGCCCGCGCCTGGACGACATCGGCCGCACTCGCCTTCGCACCGCGATACGACGCCTTCGTCGCGTCGAGTTCATGATTCATGTGATCGAGCAACGCCTGCTGCAGCGCGAGCGCCTGCTTCGCGTAGACGGCGTTCAGCCACGCCGTCGCGGTTTGCTGGCGCACGCTCGCGAGCTGCGCGAGATAACCGGCGCGCTCGCGCCCGACCTGCTCGTTGGCGAGCGCCGACCGCAGGCGCCGCTTGTCGCCGGACACCCACTCCTGCTCGATGCCGATGCGGCGCATCGTCATGAAGTCCTGGCCGACGGTGAAGCGCTGGCCGCCGTTGACCGGCAGGTTGTCGATGCCGGCCTTGAGCATCGGGTCGGGCAGCTGGCCGGCCTTCACGGCCACCTCCGAGCTGGCGCGCACCGACGCCTGCGCGGCCTGCATCGAAGCGGAATGATCGGTGGCGGACTGCAGCGCGGCGTCCAGCGTGAAAGGCGGTTGCTGCGCGTGAACGGCGCCCGCAACCAGCAGCGCCGCCCAAAGCATGGGCGCGCGCCGACGCGCACGCCGCGCAAGCGGCGTGCCGAAATGGAATGACATGGTTTAACCCCAACGGCGGAACCCCATAGGGATTCCACGTCCTGATACAGGACGAACCTCACCGCGCATGCGGCGAACCTATCGGATCGGGATCAGCTGATGCGTGGAGGGCGCCACAATCCGTTCGGATCGCGGACCGGGAGGAGTTGCGCGTAGTGGAACGCGACGGTGCTGGCGTAGGCAGCGGGACGACTGACTTCGGCGCGAGCGGCCGGATGATAGAGACTGCCGAACTGGCATTGCGCCGTGAGCTTGCAGGCCATGCCCTTCGCTTTCGCGTGGGCCTTGCCGGCAGGCGACGACTGCATCGAATCGCAGCCCGGCATGTCGGCGGACATGCCGGCGTCCATGTCCATCGACATGCCCTGCTGCATCATCGGACATTCCCCGGCCAGGCCGCTGGCTGCCAGCCCGCTGATGGGCAGCACCGCGCAGAGCAGCAGCAGGATGATGGTCCGGAGGAATTTCATGGCGGGGATTATAGCGCGGGGATTTGCTGTCTGGCGGCGCGTCGATGAAGCGGAAAGACGCGCCGATTCCGCGACCGCCGTCGCCTGCTACCGCGCCAGCCCCTCCGCCTCCAGCACTGCCCGCACCGCAGGCCGCGCCCGCACCCGCTCGTACCACGCACGCAAATGCGCATACCGGGTCAGGTCGATATCCGCGTGGTACACCGACCGCATCCAGTCGGCCTTGCCCCACCCCGTCAGCGCGAACAGATACGCATCGGCGACCGTGAACGTGTCGCCCGTCAGGAACGCGTTGCCGTCGAGCTGACGGTCGATCCATGCAAAACGGCTGTCGAGCTTCGTTCTCGCCGGGTCGACGTATTTCCCCGCCTGCACCGCGTACAGCAGCGGAATGAACCCCTTGTGGATCTCGGTGCCGAGGAAGTTGAGCCACTCCATCAGCCGATAGCGCGCGAGCGTGCCGTAGGCGGGCGCGAGCCCCGCATCCGGACGCAAATCCGCGAGATACTGCGCGATCACCGGCCCTTCGCGCAGCAGCGTGCCGTCGTCGAGTTCGAGCAGCGGCACGTAGCCGAGTTCGGTCACATCGTAGTAATTGCGCCCGTCTTCAATGACATGCTTGCGCGCGTCGACCTGGATGATCTCCGCGTCGATGCCGCCTTCGCGCAGCACGATGCAAATGGCCTGCGAACAGCTTCCGGGAGCGTGATAGAGCTTCATGCGTGTCCTTCGTGGGTGGTTCATGGATCGATTCGCCGCGACGCGGGCGCTAATATCTCGCATTGGCGCAGGGCTGAGAAGACGGCAGTCGTTTGTGCCGTAGTCACAAAAAATTTACCGACCAGGATTCGGCACGATGAAATCGAGTGCGACCGGATGTTCCGTTGAAGAAGCGATGCGCCTGCTCGGCGGCCGCTGGCGGCTGCTGCTGGTGTCGTATCTGCTCGACGGGCCGCGGCGTTTCAGCGACCTGCGGCGCGACATGCCCGGCATCTCGCAACGGATGCTGACGCTCGACCTGCGCGCGCTCGAAGACGCCGGGCTCGTGCGGCGCACCGTCTATCCGGAAGTGCCGGTGCGGGTCGAGTACGATCTGACCGCCGACGGCGACCGGCTGCGGCCCGTCGTCGAAGTGATGCGCGAATTCGGGCTGTGGCTGAAAGCACGCGATGCCGATGCGGCGTGCGCGACCGGCGTGACGCCCGGCGCGGCAGCCGCGATCGACACGGCCCTCCATTCAACCCGATAACCCCTACTCCCTTACGCAGGAACCCACCTTCATGGAACTTCACGCCACTATCGGCGCGGCGACGTCCGATCTCGACGACGACGAAAGCTTCGCCAACATCTACTGTCACGACGCCGAGCAGGACTATTGCTTCGCGCTGTCGCGCTTCCCGGACGACGCGCTGATCGAAGTGATGGTCCGCGACCAGGTCAACGTGCGCGTCAAGGATCTGTCGGTGCGCCTGACGGACGACACGATCGACGTCGAGATCGAACCCGCCCTCGCCGCGCGTCTCGACGGCCAGACGCGCTACGTGATCCATCTCGCACCCGGTCAATACGATCCGGTCGCGCTGCGCGCCGCGCTGAAGGAGATCTTCGTCGGCAAGAACGGCTTTCAGGACGACAGCACGCGCGGCTAACGGCTCAATCGTACGGTCATCGTCGCCTGCGCGATGGCCTGGTCGTGCGCAGTGAAGCCGACGACCGCCGGCGTCGCATCACGCTCGACCGGCAGCTTCGCCACCTTGAGCGCGGTCAGCGTGATGACGTAACGATGTGTCTCGCCTTGCGGCGGGCACGGGCCGAGATAGCCGGTGTGGCCGGTGTCGTTCTTCATCGGAACGGCACCCGCCGGCAGCCTCGCAACGTCATTGCCCGACCCAGCCGCGATGCCGTGAGCCGACGCCGGTATATCGGCGACGACCCAGTGCCAGAACCCCGAGCCCGTCGGGGCATCGGCATCGAACATCGTCAGCAGGTAGCTTTGCGTACCCGCCGGCGCATCCGTCCATCTTATGGATGGCGAAACATTCTCGCCGTGGCAGCCGAAGCTGCCCGATACCTGCGCGTGATCGAACGCGCCGCCAGCCAGCTCCACGCTGGCGATCGAGAAATCGCCGGCCCGCGCCGTCCCGGCGGCGATCATGGCGGCACACAGGGCGAAACCGGGCTTGAATGTCTTCATCGTCAATCTCACCAGCGAGCAGGAATGGAACGGCCATTCTTGCAATCGCGCCGATCCCGAACAAGGCGAGCAAAGGTACCGGTATCGCGACTACCCGGCAAAGTCCGGCCAGTCCGGCGAAGCGATACCGGACAACCTGCGCGACCGGTTCGACATCGATTCCGGCCCGTCGTCGGTGCGGCTGACTTGCAACACACACAGCAAGCGCGTCTCGCGCCACGATCGACGCCGTTTCCCACATATTGAGCGCCGTTCGTCCCATTAATAGGGATACCTGTCCAAATGTTGACGCACTGCGCGCCACGGCTCTAACGTTCGCCCCAACGCCATTCGATTCGGCCGCCCCGCTCGCGGGCGACGGCCGGGCACAGAACACAGGAGACAACCGTGGCCCATTCCGCGTCACGCACGCACGCCAACCCGCAGGAACAGCGGCCCGCACACACCGGCATCGCATCCGATTCCGCCGCCCGCGCGGCCGCGGCGCAGGCCGCGCCACCGAGCCGCAAGCGGCTGCTGATCCTCGCGTTGCTGTTCGTCACGGTCGTGATCAACTATCTCGACCGCAGCAACCTGTCGATCGCCGCGCCCGCGCTGTTCAAGGAGCTGAACATCGATCCGGTGCGCGCGGGCCTCGTGTTCTCCGCGTTCGGCTGGACCTACGCGCTGATGCAGATCCCCGGCGGCTGGCTCGTCGACAAGGTGTCGCCGCGCGTGCTGTACGCGGGTGCGCTCGCACTGTGGTCGGCCGCGACGCTGCTGCTCGGCTTCGCGGGCTCGTTCGTCGGGCTGATCGTGCTGCGCCTCGCGGTCGGCGCACTCGAGGCGCCGGCCTACCCGATCAACAACCGCGTGGTGACGACGTGGTTCCCGACTCGCGAACGTGCGAGCGCGATCGGCGGCTACACGTCGGGCCAGTTCGTCGGCCTCGCATTCCTCACGCCGGTGCTCGCATGGCTGCAGGTGCATCTTGGCTGGCACATGGTGTTCGTCGCGACCGGCCTCGCCGGCATCGCGTGGGCCGCGATCTGGTACGCGGTGTACCGCGAGCCGCGCGCGTTTCGCGGCGTCAACGCGGCCGAGATCGCGCTGATCCGCGACGGCGGCGGGCTCGTCGATCTCGAAGACCGCGTCGCGGCACGCAGCGAACGCGCACCATCGACATGGCGCGACCTCGGCGTCGTGCTCGGCCGGCGCAAGCTGTGGGGCATCTATCTCGGCCAGTTCGCGCTGAACTCGACGCTGTGGTTCTTCCTCACGTGGTTCCCGACCTACCTCGTGAAGTACCGCGGGATGGACTTCATCAAGTCGGGCTTCCTCGCGTCGCTGCCGTTCCTCGCCGCGTTCGTCGGCGTGCTGTGCTCGGGCGTGCTGTCGGACTGGCTGATGCGCCGCGGCGCATCGCAGGGCTTCGCGCGCAAGCTGCCGATCATCTCGGGGCTGCTGATCTCGACCTGCATCATCGGCGCGAACTACGTCACGTCGACGGGCTGGGTGATCGCGTTCATGACGATCGCGTTCTTCGGCAACGGCTTCGCGTCGATCACGTGGTCGCTCGTGTCGGGGCTCGCGCCCGCGCGGCTGCTCGGCCTGACGGGCGGCGTGTTCAACCTGATCGGCAACCTGTCCGCGATCGCGACGCCGATCGTGATCGGGCTGCTGGTGGACGGCGCGGACTTCTCGCGCGCGATCACCTACATCGCCGCCATGGCGCTCGCGGGCAGCCTGTCGTACGGGCTGCTGGTCGGCAAGGTCGAGCGCATCGACGCATAAGCGTCGGCAACGCACGGGCGGCCCGCACGCGCCGCCCTGCTTTACCGCTACCGCTGAACGCGCGTCGCGTCAGAACCGCTGAGACCCGCCGCGCGCCAGATCGTGCGGATTGCCGGCCACGTAATCGAGCGCGCACGCATCGGTATCGATGCCGACGGTCAGCAGCGTTTCCCAGCGCTCGGTGTCGGGCATCGACAGGTCCGGATGGAAACACACGACGGCCTGGTCGCCGGCCACTCCGCACATCGCCTCCGCGCGTTCGCGCACATCGGCACTCGTCATCCCGTTCACGATGTCGTTCAGGTGCGCAAAGCGCTCGTGCGTGGTCGAGCTGTCGGGCATGCACTCGCCGCCGCTCAATGCGCGATCGAGGAAGTGATTCGTATGCAGCAGCCAGCCGTCCGGACGCGGCACCACCACGCCCACGCCCGACGGACTCAGCTCGATGCTGGCCGCGCGCGGGTTCGCGTCATGCCGCGTGAACACGGTCAGCACCGTCGACGCGCTCACGCGTGCGGTGCGGGCCAGTTCGATCGCTTCCTGAACCGTCGTCGCTTCTTCGAGAATCCGCCGCGCGATCGCATGCACGGGCACGCCCGCGCTGCCGTTGTCGCTCGTATGGTGCAGGATGTTGAAGTGCAGCCCGAGCCCCGCGCTGTTCACGCCGAGCTTCGCGAGCATCCCGAATTCGGAGAACAGCTTGACGGTGCGGCCGTGCCGCGTCTCCAGCTTCAGCAGCAGCCCCTGCGGCGCGAGGCTGTCGTGCCAGTCCCACGTCTGCAGCGTGCGCGGCGCCTGCGGGCCGGCCGGCGCGTAGACGGTCGTCGAACATTCGCCTTCCGTCGATGCCGGCGCGATCGCGAGAATCTCGGTGCGCGCGTTCAGGCACGCGAGCTGCCAGCGCGGCAGGTCGACGGCATGTGCGATCGCATCGATTTCGCCGGCCAGGTCGGGCGCCCACGCCTCGAGCGACGCGACGCTCGCCTCGCCGATCTCGCGTGCGCGTTGCGGATCGATGCCGAGCTTCGGGAAGAACGCGAGATAAAGCGCGACGGCCTGCCGGATCTCCGGCGCGAAACGCTCGCCGATCTGGCGACCGCGCTCGCGCGAATCGCGGGTGTCGGTCACGAAGGTGTGCAGTTTCACGATGGTTTCTCCTGGGTTGAATGCGGACCGAGGGATGCCCGGCCCAGAATGTCACGCGTCGCGAGCGACGACAATGAAAAAAGCGGGGCCGCGCCGCACGAGGCGTGCGCGCCCCCCGTGCTCAGAACGAATAGATGAACTGCATTCCGGCGAGGTCGTTGCTGCGCGAGTACGTACCGTTGCTCTTCAGGAACACCGGATGGTTCGCCGCGTCGTGGCGGTATTCGAGCTTCACGGTGATCTGCTGCGTCGGATAGAACAACAGGTCGGCCGTGATCGCGTAGCGCTGCGCGCCCTTGCACTCGGTGCCGTTGGTCGACGAGCCGTGGAAGCACGCCGGATCGATGCCGAAGCCGCTCGACCCGTTCACCGACGGATTGCCGCCCGCGAGCCCGTACTGGATGTTCGTGCCGCCGCCGCCGTTCGACGTGTTGTTCAGGTAGTCGAAGCGCAGCGTCGCGCCCATGCGGCCGACCCACGACGTCGTCCACTTCGTATGACCAAGCAACGACATCCCGTACCAGCGGGCGGTGCCGCCGTTCCATGCGCCCTTCTGCAACTCGCCGTAATCGACCTGCGCGTTGACCTGGGTCTTGTCGTGCGTATAGGTCACGTCGGCCTCCACGTACTTGTAGAGACCAGTCGGCGACGAGCCGTTGCACTGATAGCCGTAGCCGCCCGGCGTCGCGCACGGCGAGAACAGCGACTGCCGGCCGAGCATCCCGGAGATGCCGAAGTCGAAGGCGGTCGATGTCGCGTTGTCGAAGCGCGCGGTGATCGTCGGCGTCCAGTTGGTCTTCGTCGTGTTGTTCGCCGCGTTCGCGATCGCGCCGGCGGTGCGCAGCACCTCGTTGCCGATCACGACCTGCCAGAAGCGCGTCATCGCCGCGTTGGAGCCCTTCAGCCCGACGCCGATCAGGTTGCCCGGCTCGCTGAAGTCGTACAGCAGCCCGTGCGTGAGCGTCAGCATCTGGTTCGACGGCTGCACTTCATAGCCGGCGAGGCTCGGCATCATCCCGACCTCGAAGGTGCGCGTCGTGCTGAGCGGGACCGTGACCACCGCCTGCGTGATGATGTTGTTGCCGATGCCGCCGTGCGAATTGCTGAACACGTTGCCGAAGCCGCGGTTCGGCTGGATCACGACCTCCGCCGACGGCGCCATCGGGCCGACGCCGAAGGTCTTCTTGATGTCGAGGTAGACGTCGCCGATCGTGCTGTTGAAGTAGTCGTACGCGCCCGGATCGTGGTTCAGGAACTGGAAGCCGGACGTGCGCTGCGCGCGGTTGAACAGGTACACGGGATCGACGTAGCCGGTGATGCTCAGGCCCGCGAGCGGGCCGGTGGTCGCCGCTTCCTGCAGCGAGTCGACCTTCAGCGATGCGTTCGCGATCTGCTCGCGCATCTGCTGCAGGTCGTCGTTCGTGAATGCGGGCGCCGAGTCGGCGGCCGGCGCGGCAGCCGCTGCCGTGTTGATCGAACCGATCTTCGCGCCGCCCGAGGCGGCGGTGGCAGTTGCAGTCGTTGCCGCGCCGGCAGGCTTCGCCGCCAGCATGCTCGCGCGCAGCTCGTTCACCTGCTGCTGCAGCGCGGTGACCTGTGCCTGCAGCGCCTTCATCTTGCTCGCGTCGGTCGCCTGCGGCGTGTGCGCGAAGGCCGAGGCGGCTTCGAACGCAAGCGCGCACAGCGCCGTCATGTGTTTGATTTTCATGTCGTGGGTGGTCGTCGGGACGAGCGCGCCCCCGCCCGCCGCGATGAGCGGCGGGGCGCGCGAAAGGTAGACGGGAGTGGGGAGAGCGGCGGCCGGCTTACTCGGTCTTCAGCTTCGTCCAGAGACGGTTCTGCAGACGCATCAGCTCAGGCGGAACCGGCTTGCTGAGGCTCAGCTTGCGGATCACGTCGGCGGGCGGGAACACGGCCGGATCGCTCGTCACTTCGGCGCGCACCAGATGCTTCGACGACGGCACGGCCGACGGGTACGACGTGTCGTTGGTCAGGTTCGCGCTCTCCTTCTCCGACAGCACGAAGTTGACGAACTTCAGCGCGGCGTCCGGGTGCGGCGCATCCTTCGGCACCGCCATCATGTCGAACCACATCGCGCTGCCCTCGGCGGGGATCACGTACTTGATGTGATACGGCTTCTTCGCGGAAGCAGCCGCGATCCGCGCGGAGTTCACGTCGCCCGACCAGCCGAGCGCGAGGCAGATGTCGCCGCCCGCGAGATCGTTGATGTAGCTGCTCGAATTGAACTGCGTGATGTACGGCCGCACCGTCTTCAGCAGCTCGTACGCGGCCTGGTAGTCGGCCGGGTTCGTCGTGTTCGGGTCCTTCTTCAGGTAGACGAACGCCATCCCGAACGCATCGACCGGCGAATCGAGCACCGAAATGCCGCAGTGCTTCAGCTTCTGCGCGTACTTCGGGTCGAACAGCAGCGCCCAGCTGTCGAGCGGCGCGTCGTTGCCGAGCGCGGCCTTCACCTTCTCGACGTTCATCCCGAGCCCGTCGGTGCCCCAGGTCCACGGAATGCCGAACTGGTTGCCCGGATCGTCCTTCGCGAGCACCTTCATGATTTCCGGATCGAGCAGCCCGTAGTTCGGCACCTGGCTCTTGTCGATCTTGCGGTAGATGCCGGCCTGCAACTGCCGCGCCCAGAAGATGTCGGACGGCACGACCACGTCATAACCCGACGTGCCCGACAGCAGCTTCGCCTGCAGCGTCTCGTTCGAATCGAACTCCTGGTAGACCACCTTGATGCCGGTCGCCTTCTCGAAGTTCGCGATCGTCGCCTTGCCGATCGAGTTGCCCCAGTTGTACACGTTGACGACGTCCGCCGCGTGCGCGACCGGCGCGCCGGTCCACAGGACGCCGCCCAGCGCGAGCGCCGCGCATGCCGTTTTCAGATGCTTGCTCCAATCCCCTGCCATGGTTTCCTCCGTCGATATCATGATCCGCTCGCGATGAACGGTGTGTGCTTCGGTCCGGAAAAATGTAGCCAGAGGAAATTGGCCGGTCTGCCCTGCCAATAGGGGGACACGCCGCACAATCGGGGACTCCGGTTCCGGACGGAGCCCCCGATCGGCACAACACGGAAGCGATTTGAAAGCATCCGCTGCCGCTTCGTCAGCGTAAAACCGCTCAGGAGGCCTGCACGCCCGTGCGCACGCCGAAGTCCTCGCCCACGTGCGTGATGCGGCCGTCCATCATCGTCAGCGCGACGTCGATGCGGCCGATGTCGTACTGGCCGACTTCGAACAGGTCGTTTTCCAGCACGACGAGATCCGCGCGCTTGCCTGGCGTGAGCGAGCCGACCTCGTGCTCCATCCCGAGCTGGTACGCGCCGTGGATCGTGTACGCGGCGATCAGCTGCGGAATGCTCAGGCGCTCGGCGAGGTCCGGAAACACCGGCGCATCGGGCTCGCCCGCGAGCTGGCGCGTATGGCCCGACTCGATGTGTTCGAGCGGCTTGTGCTGGCAGCGGCACTGGCACGCGAGGCCGTCCATGCCGATCGACACCGTCACGCCTTCGTCGAGGAACGTGCGGAACTTGTACATGTTGCTCCAGCGCGCGTGGCCGTAGTGGTCGCGCAGCTGCTCGGTGTACGCGTCGACCACGCCCCACTGCAGCTGCGTGTTCGCCATCACGCCCGTGCGGCGGAAGCGCGGGATGTCGTCCGGATGCGTGAGGAACGCATGCGTGATCACGTGGCGGCGGTCGCGCGGCGGGTTCGTGCGGTTGACCGCGTCGAAGCCGTCGAGCGCCATCCGCACGGCCGCGTCGCCCACGCAATGCACCATCACGTTCGCGTTCGCGCGATCGGCTTCGACCAGGTAGCGGTTGAACGTGTCGGCCGGCATCGTCGGCGCGCCGCAGGTGTCGGGGCGGTCCGCGTACGGTTCGAGCAGGTACGCGGTGTGGTTCGCCTCGGTGCCGTCGAGGAACAGCTTCAGCGCGCGCGCCTTCACGAGCGGCGAATCGTACTGCTCGCGGTATTTGACGAGCGTGCCGACCGGATCGTCGATCTCGCCGATCACCGCGACGCTGCCCACCACGCGCAGCTTCAGGTCGCCCGCGCGCTCCATCGTCTGCAGCGTCTCGTACAGCAGCGACTGGTCGCCGCTCGCGTCGAAGAAGCCCGCATCGAACACGGTCGTCACGCCGGCCGCGCACAGCTTCTTCTGCCACGGCGGGATCGATTTCAGGTACAGGTCGATGCCGGTCGGCAGCAGGCCGGCCGCGCTGATCCGCTGCAACACCAGCGAATACGCAGCGCCGTCGACGATCAGGCCGGTCGGCTCGCCGGTCACGGCGTCCTTCTCGAACCAGCTCGCGCCTTCCTGCACGGGCGGCGTCGATGCGTCGATGCCGGCGATCGCCAGCGCCTTCGAGTTCACCCACATCGAATGGAAATCGGTCGACAGCAGGCACACCGGGCGATCCGCGCAGATCGCGTCGAGCGTCTCCTTGCGCAGCAGCGCCGGCGGAATCGTCGCCTGGATCCAGCCCATCCCGGTGATCGCCGGCTCGTCCGGATGCGATTCGACGTAGTCGCGCAGCGCGCCGAGCACCTTCTGCGGATCCTCGTAGTTCACGAACGCCTGGAACGCGAACGCGGTCGTCTCGAAGTGCCAGTGCGATTCGACGAAGCCCGGCAGCACGAGCCGGCCGGCCGCGTCGACGACCTTCGTGTCCGCACCGATGTACGCCTGCACGGCCGCCGTATCGCCGACGTGGACGATCCGGCCGCCGCGCACGGCGACGGCCTGCGCCCAGGGCTTGTGCGGGTCGACGGTGTAGACCTTCGCGTTGGTGAGGATGAAATCCGCCGGCGTCGAATCCTTGGCGGCGTGCGTCGGTTGCATCTGCATGGCCTGTCCTTTCTGTTGATCAGGTTTTCGAAGTGCTTTCACTATAGGCAGACGATTCGCGCCGGTATGCCCCCCCGCCGCGGGGGCTCGGGTGAATTCCGGCCACCGCGCGCACGGTCTTGTCATCGTTTTGGGGACAACGCGCGAAATCCACCGCGCGAATCCGGTGAATTCCCGGCTGACGCGTGCACGGCGTTCGCGTAACGTCGCGCTGTCCCCTGCCCCCCACGCCCGACCATGCGACTTCTCCAGCCCGACCCGGCCGCCCGCGGCCACTACCTGATCGGCGTGCGCCCCGACACGCTCGGCGCCACGTTGCGCGCGGTCGGCACGCCGGATTTCGTCGGCGCGGTCACGGAGTTCGTCAACGACAGCATCGACGCCGACGCCGTGCATCTCGAACGCTGGCGCGCCGATACGGGCAGCACGTCGGGTTTCGTCGTCGAATGGCTCGGCAGCGGCAGCCTGCGCTTCGCGGCCGATACGCTGCGCGTGATGGATGTCTATTACCAGGACTACTGCCAGGTCGATCCGCTGGTCGCGCCGCTGCGCGGCAAGGCCGGCACGCTGCTGGTGCAGCGCCACGTCGATGGCATCGCGCAAGGCGAGTTCCGCCGCCGGATTTTCGACGAACCCGGCATCGGGCAGGAATGCCTGCTCGTGCACGGCAACGCGCATCTGCAGTACGCGCTCGGACTCGCGCGCACCGTCGGCCGGGCCGCGTTCACGACGGACGAGCTGTTCCACTTCCGGCAGATGGTCGACCTGCTGTTCCCGATGTTCGAGCTGCATGCGCGCACCTGCGCGGCGCGGCGGGTGGCGGCAGTGTCGGTGAATGCCGCGTCGCAGGCGAGCTTCGACGCGCGTCTCGAACGGCAGGACGTGCAGCTGTCGCGGCGCGAGCACGAGATCTGCCGGCTGATGCTGTGCGGGCGCTCGGTGCCCGAGGCCGCGCAGCAGCTCGACGTGAAGCTGTCGACGGCCGAGTCGTACGTGAAGCGTGCGTTCGCGAAGCTCGGCGTGCGCACGCGTCGCGAGCTGTTCGACTGGGTGCTGGTCGACTGCTGAACGCGTGGCGCCGGCTTACGCGGCCAGTGCGGCCGCCTTGATGTTGAATGCGCGCAGCAGGTCCTCGCAGAACGCGTCGACGATCGGCTTGTCGCTTGCGCTGCGCTTCATCGCGAGATGCAGCGGCACGTCGAAGCTGAACGTCGTGCGGCCGACGGCCTTCACGAGCCCGCGCTGCTCGAACGGCTCCGCGTAATGCGCGGGCAGGTAGCCGAGATGGCCGCCCGACAGGATCAGGATCGTCGCGGCCTCGATGCTGTCCGCGCTCGCGGTCACGCGTCGCTCGGGCAGCGGATACTGCTCCTCCGGCACCGGATAGGTGCGCCATACCCAGTCGTGAAGCTGCAGGTCGTCCGCCGTCACGGGCCGCGACGCATGGAACAGCGGATGCCCGCGCCCGCAGTAGATCACCTGCTGCTCGGTGAAGAGCGGCGTGTAGAGCAGCCCGGGCACGCGATGCCAGAAATAGCCAATCGCGAGATCGAGCTGGTTGTTGACGAGGCTTTCCTCCAGCTCTTGCGGTGACGCGACCTTCATCGCGAACGTGACGGCCTGGTCGCGCTTGCGGAATGCGCCGATCGCGTCGGCCACGCGCGCGTTCTCGACGAGCGGCGCCTGGCCGATCAGGCCGATCGACAGCGTGCCGACCAGCTTGCGATCGATGTCGCGCACGCGCGCGACGAATTCGGAGGTTGCCGCGACGAGCGTGCGCGCGGTGGCCGCGAAGCGTTCGCCCTTCGACGTCAGGCGAAAGCCGCCGCGCCCGCGATCGCACAGCTTGAAGCCGACGCGCGCTTCGAGCGCCGACAGCTGCGTGCTGATCGTCGACTGCCGCACGCCGAGCGACGCCTCGGCGGCCGTGATGCCGCGTGCGTCGACGACGGCCAGAAAGACCCGGATGAGCCGGAGATCGAGATCGGAAGTATTCGAGAACATGCTTCAAGCCGCTGCGCGTGTGCGCGTTACCCGGCCGGCCAGCACGACGCGCATCGCACGCCACGCCCGCCGCCTGCGCCGATGAACCAGACCGACCGCGCGCCGCCATCGGCAGCGGCACGCATCGCCACCCTCATTCAGATGCCGCTGCGAGCACGGGCGCCATCCCGAACACGGCCGGCCGCAGCCGCCGGTAACAGAGGAACGCCACCGCGCACAGCACGATCGCCGCGATCAGCGCCGACTGCGTGCCTGCGCTCTCGATCAGCGAGCCGCCCGCGACCGAGCCGACGCCATAGCCGAGCGCGACGCAGCCCGGCGACAGCGCGGCCGACTTGCCGACCAGGTCGTACTGCGGAATCGTCGCGTAGATCAGCAGCGCGCCGCCGGTCCAGCAGCCGATGAAGACGATCGCGCCGAGCGTGAACGTCGCCGCCGATGCCGGCAGCGCGAGCAGCACGGCCGCAACCGCGCAGCCGCCGAGATTCACGAGCGCCCAGCGGCGCAGGCCCGCGCCCGCGCCGAGCTTCGGCATCGCCGCGCAGATCACGAGGCTCGCGATGTTCGCGATGCCGAGCACGAGCGACACCGACTTGCCGCTCAGGCCCGCCGCGGTGCCGATCTTCTCGAGGAAGGTCCACACGACGCCGACGCCGCCGTACAGCGCGAGCTGCGCGCACAGCACCAGCATCGCGCCCTTGCGGTCGATGCGGCCGGCGACGCCGGCCGGCGCCGGCGTGGCCATCGTCTCGCCGCGGCGAAACAGCGGCGTCGCGAGCACGAACATGCCGAGCACGCACGCGACGAAACCGAACACGCCGTGCGCACCCCATGTGTCGCTCAGCATCGGGAAGATGTAGGCGAGCAGCACCATGCTCCACGTCACCTGCCCCATCAGCATGATCCCGAGATTGCGTTCGGGTGCGCGCGAATACGACAGGTAGCGCAACGCGATGCCGTTCAGCCCGCCCGAGCCGACGCCCGCGATGAACTGCAACGCCGAATAGGCGACGAGCCCGTGCGTCGCGAGCGTGCCGAGGTTCGCGCCGGCCGCGAGCGTCACCGCACCCGCGAGCACCCAGCGGACCGGCTGGCGGCCGAGCACGAACGCGACGAGCAGCGTGCCCGTCGATTCGCCGAGCACCTCGATGAAGCTCGACAGCCCGAGCGCCGCTTCGCCGAAGCCCCAATGACGCTCGACCTGCCCGACGATCGCGGGCAGGCCGAGGAAGACCGTCGGCCCGAGCATGCCGAGCAGCAGCATCACGACGACGAACAGCGCGTTTTCCTGTCGCGCCTCATCCTGCAGGTTGACTACATTCATCTGGTGTCTCTCTCCGTGTCCGCGGCGCGGACCGTCTCCTCTGGGGATCGTTTTGGGTGTCGCCATGACGGGGCGGCCCGGCGCGGGGCCGCCCCGTCGTCGCTTACATCGGGAAGCCCATCGCCTTGATGCCGCTGATCCATGCGCGCTTCCAGCCGCCTTCCGCATCCGCGCCATCGAACGCATGGAACGTGATCTTCGCGGCCATCCAGCGCATCGGTTCCGGCGGGATGTAGCTCGGGCTCTGGTTCGCGATGTCGAGCTTGCGCTCGGGGCTGTCGCGATCGAACAGGATGTTCAGCCCCATGAACGCGCCGAACCGGCTCGCCGCAACGCCGAAGCCCGTATAGCCGGCGACGAACACGGCCTTGTCGCCGAGATAGCGCTTCGCGAACACCGAGCCGCGCGAGCAGTAGTCGATCGGTCCGCCCCACGCGTGCGAGAAGCGCACGTCGCACAGTTGCGGGAACGTGCGGTAGAACGCTTCCGCGAGCCGGTAGTACGTTTCGCGCTGGCCGTCCTGGTGCGGTTCCGGATCGCCGTCGAAGTGATAGCTCACCAGCCCGCCGAAAATGATGTTGTTGTTCTTCGTCAGCCGGAAATAGTTGAGCTGCGTGCGCGTGTCGTACACGCCCTGGCGATTCTTCCAGCCGATCCGCGCGAGCTGTTCGTCGGTGAGCGGCTCGGTTGCGAGCACGTGATCGCGCACCTGCATCACGCGACGGTTGATGTCGGGAATCCCGACTTTCGCGGTGCCGCTGCCGAACACGACGCGCGGCGCACGCACGCTGCCCTTCGGCGTCTTCACGAATACCGTGCTGCCTTCGTCGGTCACGGTCACGAGCGGCGTGTGTTCATACAGCTTCACGCCGAGCTTCAGCGCCGCGCGCTTCAGCCCCCACGCGAGCTTCGCCGGGTGCACGATGCCGCTGCGGTTGCGCGACCACAGCGCGCCCGCGAACAGCGGCGAATTCAATTGTTCGAGCGTTTCCTCGCGATTCAGCAGCACGACGTTGTGGCCGTACTCGCGATGCAGGTCGTAATCGCCCTTCAGGTGCGCGATGTGCTCGGGATCGACCGCGACCGTCATCTCGCCGTTCCACTCGATATCGGCGTCGATGTCGTAGCGCTTCAGCGTCTCCTCGAAGCCGTCGAGGTTGTGATGGCCGAAGGCCTCGAGCTGCGCGATGTCGTTCGGGAACACGCGCACCGCGTTCGGCAGCCCGTGCATCACCGACGTCGAGATGATCCCGCCCGCGCGGCCCGACGCGCCGTGCGCCACCTTGCCGGCCTCGATCAGCACCACGTTCAGGTGCGGCATCTGTTCTTTCGCCTGCACGGCCGCCCACAGCCCCGTGAAGCCGCCGCCGACGATCAGCAGATCGGCCGTCACGTCGCCGACGAGCTCCGGCTCGGTCGCAGGCGCCGCCGGGTTGTCGAGCCAGTACGGGAACAGCTTCGTATTCGCGAGCGCCGCCTCGACGCCCAGTGCGACCGGCGCGCCACGCATTGCGTGCGCCTGCACCGGCGCAGTCTCTCTTGCTTTGACTTCCATTTCCATGATCCCAGCCATCACACGCGAAAAACGAAACCGCCGCCGGGCGCGCGTCACACGGACGACGACACCACGGCGGCGGCTTCGGACATCACGACTTCTCGAGCAGCACGTAGAACTTCTTCGCGTCCTCGATCGTCTCCCAGCGGCCCGCGAAGCCGGCCGGCAGCAGGTAGCCCTGGCCCGGCGTGAATTCCTTGCGGTTGCCTTCGACGTCGGTCAGTGCGATCCGGCCCTCGACGAGCCACACCGCCTCGTCGGCCGCGGTTTCCGGAAACTCCACCGAGCCGACCTTGCCTTCCCACCAGCCGATGAGGTAGTTGCCGCTCTTGCCTTCCGCCGCGCGCCAGTCGCTTTCGTCCATCCCGAAGTCGAGCTTCGTGAATTCGCCGATGCCTGCGCCGAGCGGCAGGATGTCCTTGATCAGTTTGGTCATCTGAATCTTCATCTCTTGATTGAAAAAAGCAGAGACAAAGTTACTCATTTACACTGCCCCGGTATGCCCCCCTCCGGGGGGGACAAGCGGTGTTTTCCGGGGCGAACCGGTCGGCAGGACAACCGACGGTGTTTCCCCTAATGACGTTTTCCGTTGCAACCGCTAAAATCGCGCCCGCCTTTCACCCGGGGAACCGCATGCTGCTCAACGTGAACCCCTTCCACCGCGACAACGACCGTTTCAACGTGTCGTTCAAGGCGCTGGGCGAGCTGATCGAGACGGTCGGCACGCCACACTTCGTGCCGCGCCTCACGCAACTGCTCAATGACGTGGTGCCGCTCGACGTCGCGCATGTCGAACGTTCGCGCGTCGACGGCTCGATGCCCACCGGCTATCGATGCGAATGGATCGGCAGCAGTGGCATCGATACCGAATCCACCGAAATCTCCGACGTGATGACGCTCTACTACGAGCGCTTTCTCGACAGCGACCCGCTGTTCGCGGGGCTGCGCGGCAAGACCGGCACGATGCTGGTGGTTCGCGACATCGCCGCGATCCCGCCCGGCGAATTCCGCCAGCGGCTGTTCGACGACGTGCATATCGGGCACGAATGCGTGCTCGCGCGCGGCACGCGCTATGCGCAGCATTCGATCGCGCTGGAGCGCGGCCGCGACCGGCCGCCGTTCACGCTCGCCGAGATGAACCGCTTTCGCAGCATCAGCGACATGCTGTTCCCGCTGCTCGAACTGCATGCGTCGACCACGGCCGCACGGCGCGTCGCACACCCGACGCCCGAGGTCCATCCGCTCGCGCAGTTCGATGCGCGGATCGCGGCCGACGGCGTGAAGCTGTCGAAACGCGAATACGAAACCTGCAAGCACCTGCTCTCCGGCAAGACCGTGCCCGAAACGGCCGAGATCCTCGGCGTGCGCGTCGCGTCGGCCGAGTCGTACGTGAAGCGCGCGTTCGCAAAGCTCGGTGTGCGCACGAAGCGCGAGCTCGCCGCGTGGGGTTCGGCCACCACCGCGTTCCCTTCTGCCGGCTCGCACGACGGCACCGCGCCGCCCGCCATCCCGCGCTGACCCGCCCGGCCGCACCCCGCGGCCGCGTTCGGTTGCGCCGCGTCGATGCGGCGGCGCCACTTGCATCGAGAGCCGTCGATGTAAACGTTGCGACTTCAAAATCTTCGCGCGGACGTTCTCCTCTACCATCGGCCGATCGCTTTACCTCAGAAAAAGGAGACGGCCCATGCCCCGCGAACTGAATCAACCGATGGGCGGCAACGAAATGCCGCGCTTTGGCGGCATCGCCACGATGATGCGGCTGCCGCAAGCCGCAACGACCGACGGCCTCGACGTGTGCTTCGTCGGCGTGCCGCTCGATCTCGGCACGTCGAACCGCTCGGGCTCGCGCTTCGGCCCGCGCCAGATCCGCACCGAATCCGTGCTGCTGCGCCCGTACAACATGGCCACGCGCGCGGCGCCGTTCGATTCGCTGCAGGTGGCCGACATCGGCGACGTCGCGACCAATCCGTACGACCTGAAGGACTCGGTGCGCCGCATTGAAGAGGCATACGACGAGATCGTCGCGAACGGCTGCCGGCCGATCACGCTCGGCGGCGATCACACGATCGCGTGGCCGATCCTGCGCGCGCTACACAAGAAGTACGGCAAGGTCGCCGTCGTGCACGTCGACGCGCACGCGGACGTGAACGACACGATGTTCGGCGAGAAGATCGCGCACGGCACGCCGTTCCGCCGCGCGGTCGAAGACGGGCTGCTGCAATGCGACAAGGTCACGCAGATCGGCCTGCGCGGCACCGGCTACCACGCGGACGATTTCGACTGGTGCCGCCAGCAGGGCTTCACCGTCGTGCAGGCGGAAGAATGCTGGAACAAGTCGCTCGCGCCGCTGATGGCGCAGGTGCGCGAACGCGTCGGCGACACGCCCGTCTATCTGAGCTTCGACATCGACGGCCTCGATCCGTCGTTCGCGCCCGGCACCGGCACGCCGGAAATCGGCGGCCTCACCGTGCAACAGGGCCTCGAGATCGTGCGCGGGATGAAGGGCCTGAACATCGTCGGCGCGGACCTCGTCGAAGTCGCACCGCCGTACGATCCGACCGGCACCACCGCGCTCACTGGCGCGAACCTCGCGTTCGAGATGCTCTGCGTGATGCCGGGCGTCGCCTACCGCTAACCCGACCGACAGGATGACCCTCATGTCCACCGCCGAGCTTTCCCGATCCACCGCCACGTTCGTGCTGCCCGCGGCGCACATCGCCGGCCAGCCCGTGCGCACACTGGCCGACGCGCCCGGCGCGCCGATCTTCGACGCGTCGACGGGGGCGGCGATCGGCTGGCAGGAATTCGCGACGGCCGCGCACGTCGACGCCGCGGTGCGCGCCGCGCGCGACGCGTTCGCCGGCTGGCGCGACACGCCGCCCGTCGAACGCGGCCGGATGCTCGCGACCATCGCCGAGCGCGTCGAAGCGTCGCGCGATCGACTTGCCGCGCTGCAAATGCAGGTGAGCGGCAAGCCGCCGTTCGAGGCCGACGCCGATGTCGGCGACGTCGCCGCGACGTTCGCGTATTACGCGACGCAGTGCGAAGACCCGGCGCTGTTCGCGGCCGAGCCGGTCGCGCTGCCGAGCGATGCCGTCACGGCCGAACGCTTCTACGATTCCGTCGGCGTCGCGGCGCTCGTCATGCCGTGGAACTTCCCGATGGTCACGACCGCTTGGAAGCTCGCACCCGCGCTCGCGGCAGGCTGCGCGGTCGTGCTGAAGCCGTCCGAACTCACGTCGCCGACCGAGCACGCGTTGCTCGAGATCGTCGCCGAAGCCGGCGTGCCGGCCGGCGTCGTCAACGTCGTGAACGGCGGCGCCGAAGTCGGTGCGGCGCTGACCGCGCATCCGCTGATCGACAAGATCTCGTTTACCGGCAGCACGGCGGCCGGCCGCAAGGTCATGCAGGCCGCCGCCGTCGACATGAAGCGCGTGACGCTCGAACTCGGCGGCAAGTCGTCGCTGATCGTGCGCGACGACGCCGATCTCGACGTCGCGGTGTCGCTCGCCGTCGCGGGCGCCTTCACGAACGCGGGCCAGATGTGCTCGGCCACCGCGCGCATCCTCGTGCACGACAGCGTGTACCGCAGCTTCATGGCCGCGTTCGAGACCGCCGTGCGCGCGCTCGTCGTCGCGCCGCCCGCGGCGGAACAGGTCGCGATGGGGCCGCTGATCTCGGCCGCGCAGCGTACGCGCGTCGAAGCGATGCTCCAGCACGGCATCGATGCGGGCGCACGCGTCGCCTTCAGCGGCCGCGTGACGGATGCCGGCGGCGACGGCTTCTTCATGGCGCCCGTCGTGATCGCCGAGCCGGCGGCCGACAACCCGCTGTGGACCGATGAAGTGTTCGGCCCCGTCGCGTGCGTGAAATCGTTCCGTACCGACGACGAAGCGATCGCGCTCGCGAACGACACGCGCTACGGGCTCGTCGCAACCGTCGTGACGCGCGATGCGGCCATCGCCAAGCAATTCCAGCAGCGCGTGCGCGCGGGGCTCGTGTGGATCAACGCGCCGCAGCTCATCTACCCGCACGTGTGCTGGGGTGGCTTCGGGCTCAGCGGCATCGGCCGCGAACTCGGCGTTGCAGGTCTGCGCAGCTATCAGGAACTGCGCCACGCGATGCGCGCGATCGACTGACCAGGGCGGCCGTTCAGGCCGTTGGCGGCACCGTGTCACGTGCACGGTGCCGTTTTTTTTTGCCGATTGCCGGGAAGAGGTCCGGCAGCCGGCGTTCGTCAGCCATGCGTTTGCACGGCGCGTGCGCAACCGTCAATGCGACCGCGCCGCGGCATGATCGTGCTCGCGCAGCTCGCCGGGAATCGCACACTCCGCGAGCCCGCCCGCGTCGATCCATGCGCGCGTGCGTTCCGCGGCCTTGTCGATCAACTGCGCGCACTGCGAGTAATCGTATGACGAGACGTCGAGCGGACAGAGCGGCGGCACGACATGGATGTGCGCGTGTGCCGCGTACAGCGCCAGATCGCGCACCAGTTGCCGCGCGATCACAAGCGTCAGCGCGTGCGTCGCATGCGCGATCGGGCTGCGCGGCGGGACGCGCAACGCGCAGGCGAACCCGGCCGGCAGCACGACGATCCGCTTGACGCCAAGCGCGATCGCCACCGAGATCGGCGTATTGTTCGCGACGCCGCCGTCGACAAGTTCCACGCCGCCGATGCTGACCGACGGAAACACGCCGGGAATCGCCGTGCTGGCCTGCACGGCATCCACGACCGAGCCGGCGGACAGCACGACTTCGCGGCCATTCAGCACGTCGGTCGCGACGATGTGGAGCGGCAGCGCGGCCTGCTCGATCCGCCGGTACGGCAGATTCTTTTCCAGCAGCAGACGCAGCGCATCGGCGTCGACCAGATGCGGCCGGTTGCGCAGCAGCATCGCGATGATGCTGCGCAACGAGAACGGCATGACGTCCTGGCGGCGGATCCTGCACCACAACGCGGCGAGCATCGCGACACCGTCCGCGTCCGGCCGGCCGGCGAAATAGGCGGCATTGATCGCGCCCGCCGACGCGCCGACGACGCAATCGGGCCGTTCGCCGCTCGCGACCAGCTCGCGCAGCATGCCGACCTCGATCGCGCCGAGACTGCCGCCGCCGGCGAACACGAAGGCGGTCGAGGGAGTGGGATCGGACGTCACGGTGCGCCCTCCTGCAGTTGGCTGCGACAGTGCTTTCGCCATGATGGATCGTGCGGCGCCCCGGATGTCCTGCTGAAAACCCTGCCGGCACGCGGACCCAGCCGGCGGACGACGATGCGCGCTGCGCGCCCCGGCATCCCGACGTGAGCGTCTTTTGGGGAGGGTGACGTCATTGGCGCCCCTCTTTCCGGGTCGCATTCGTACGGAAATTCTCGCGACGGAAACGCATTTTTTGACCTCGATCAAGAAAGCCGCACACATCGGCACGCGCAAACGTATGCAACGCATGCGTCACCCTTGATACGTGGAATCACGGGTTCAGTTATCCGGACGATCGCCGTTATTGCATCAACACCCGCCGATTGGCGTCGTTTTGCAGCGCATCGGGATGACTGCCCGGTTCGCATCCGACACGCAGCGACCCGAGGCCATCGCGGGCATGGAGCGGGAGAGCCAGTCGTCCCGCTCGCTTTTGAACAACGCATGCAGCAGCGCAAGTCGCGGACGAGGGAATCATGTTTGTAGCCATCGGGTGGATCGTCGTGATCGGGTCGGTGATCGGCAGTTTTGTCGGCGTGGGTGGCCACGTGCCGGCCTTGTTGCAACCGTTCGAGCTGCTATGCATTTTCGGCGCGGCGCTGGGTGCGTTCGTCGTCAGCAATCCGGTCACGACGCTGAAGAAGACGATCAAGAGCCTGCCGACCTGTTTCAAGGGCGGCGGCTATACGAAGCAGCAATACGTCGAGCTGATCGCCCTGTTGTACGAGTTGCTGCAGAAGGCCCGCAAGGACGGCATGATGGCGCTCGAGGCCGACGTCGACGCGCCCGAGCAAAGCCCGCTGTTCCAGAAGTATTCGCATGTGCTCGGCGACCATCACCTGCTCGACTTCATCGTCGATTACTTGCGGATGATGTCGGGCGGCAACGTGAACGTGCTGGAGATGCAGGACCTGATGGATGAAGAGCTGCATACGCACCATGCGGAGGCGTCGGTCGCGGCCAACGCGATCCAGAAGATGGCGGACGGCCTGCCGGCGTTCGGCATCGTCGCCGCGGTGATGGGCGTCGTGCATACGATGGGCTCGGTCGGCGCGCCGCCCGCCGTGCTCGGCAAGATGATCGCCGGCGCGCTCGTCGGCACCTTCCTCGGCATCCTGCTCGCGTATGGCTTCGTCGGCCCGCTCGCGGATCTGCTCCATGCGAAGGGCCGCGCGGCGGCCAAGCCGTTCCAGTGCGTGAAGGCCGTGCTGCTCGCGTCGATGAGCGGCTACGCACCGGCGGTGGCGGTGGAATTCGGCCGCAAGGTGCTGTTCACGGCCGATCGCCCGAGCTTCAAGGAGCTCGACGAGGCCGTCCGCGCGACGAAGTCGCCCAAGGCTGCGTAACGGAGGCGCCATGGCCGACAGTCGCTCCAATCCGTCGAAACAGGCCCCGCTCGTCGTCGTGCGCCGCAGGAAAGGCGAGGACCACGACGCCCACCATGGCGGCGCATGGAAAATCGCCTACGCCGATTTCGTCACGGCGATGATGGCGTTCTTCCTGCTGATGTGGCTGCTCGGCTCGGTCTCGAAGTACGACAAGCAGGGGATCGAGGATTACTTCAACACGCCGCTGTCGACGCTCCTGTCCGGCGGGCAGGACGCGCAGGCACCGCGTCCGAGCGTCGTGCAAGGAGGCGGCCGGGACCTGTCGGATCCCGCACCGGCGATCGACTCGCAAACGCAACCGGTGCCGGCCAGCGCACCCGCGGCACTCGCCGGCATCGTCGACACGCACAAGCTCGAACGCCTGAAGGCGAAGCTGACCGCGGCGATTGCACAAAGCCCGTCGTTGCGCGCGTACCAGGACCAGATCCGGATCGCGATCACCAACGAGGGCTTGCGCATCGAGATCGTTGATTCGCTCAAGCGCCCGATGTTCGCGTCGGGCAGTTCGCAACCCGAAGGCTATGCCACCGCGATTCTCACCCAGATCGGTACGGCACTCGACGATGTCGAAAACCGCGTGTCGATTGCCGGGCACACCGACTCGACGCCGTATCCCGACGGCCCCACGGGCTATTCGAACTGGGAGCTCTCCAGCGATCGCGCGAATGCCGCGCGGCGCGCGCTGGTCGCGGGCGGGTTGCGGGAAGACAAGCTGCTGCAGGTGCGCGGGCTCGCGGATGTCCTGCCGCTCGACAAGAATGTGGCGGACGAGCCCACCAATCGCCGCATCAGCATCCTCGTGATGAACAATACCGCCGAGCAGGCGTTCTTTCGGGACGGCGGCCGGACGACGATGGACGAAACGGCCGGCGCCCGGGCCGCCGTGCTGCCGGCGGCGCTCACGCGGCAGCATTAGGCGTACGCGCGATCACGCACGCGGGCCGGATGTGCTCGGCTACCGTGCATATCCTCGTGCCCGACAGCGCGTACCTCCGCTTCATGGCCGCGTTCGGAACGGCCGTGAGCAACATCGACTGACCAGTCGGCCGTTCAGGCCGTTGACGGCACCGTGTCTCATCGACGGTGCCGTCTTTTTTTGCGCATGCGATATATTCCGTAGAATATATCGATACCTGCACTTCCGGAGATCCACCATGCCCCGCACGCCGACGGATCGCGCCCCGCAGCGCACCGCACGGGAACAGCCGCTCGCGCGCAAGATCCGCGCGCTCAGGCCGCTGTCGAGCGACGCGCGCGCGCAGCAGGTCACGGATGTCGTCGACGCGTTCCGGCGCCTGCGCGGCAGCGTCGTGCGTTTCATCCTGATGTTCTCGGCCGCGCATGCTGACGATGCGCTGTCCGCCCTGGGCTTTCGTGACCTGTTGTCGACACTCGAAGACCATGCACGCACCGCCCGCTTCACGCGCCTGCCCGAACTCGAACGGGCGATCGGCCACGCGCGCCGCCTCGAACGCACGCGCGACGACGTGTTCTCCGATTCGTTCAGCAACGACCCGGCCGCGATGCGCGACGCGGTCGCCGCACTGGAGCGTGTCGACCTGCTGTTCGTCGGGCTGTGCGTCGAGTACGTGATGGCGCGTCATGCGCCGGCATCGCTCCCCGTTTCGTCCGAGGCCCCGTCCGCACTATCGCTCACCGGCCATTCAAGCGCGCTCTGCTGACCGCGCGACGCGGCCTTGCTCCGTGCTTTCCCCGGAATTTCGTGCGTTATATTCCGTGGTATATTTCGCGAATCTTTCGCGCATCCGTCTCCGGCCCGACCACGCCGGACAGAGGTCAACATGCACGCTCCGCCCTTTCGCCTTGCCCGCACGGCGGATCTCTCGTCGCCCGGCGGTAACCTGCCCTCGGCAACCGGCACGCGGGTCGACGCATGCTGCGCGCCGTCGCGTGCGCAACTGACCGAGCTGAAGCGCCGCGCGCGCCTGTCCGAGCTCGATGCGAACCTGCACTGCTCGATCATCGGCACCTGCCTGACCACGCACGAACTGCGCAGGCTCGTACCGAAGTTCACCGACCTCGACCGCCAGCACGCGACCGATCTCGACATCCATCACGCGGCCGTCGAGCTCGCGATCGGCGGCACGGCCGGCGCCAAGGCCTTGCACAAGGCGCTCGACGAGCGCTACGCCGGCGCGATCCGCGCATTCGACAGCGCGAAGGACGCGGACGAACTCCTCGTGCGCTGGAAGGACGCGCTGAAGAGCGGCGACATTCCGCCCGCGTACTGGGCGCTGATGACGCATCCGCGCACGACGATGGGCGTGCGCCAGGCCGCGTTCGGCGACCTGCACATGCTGTCGCATCTGGTCGGCGCGGCCAATCGCGCCGATATCCGGCGGCTGGTCGCGCTCGAGGAAGAGAATGCGGCGCTGCACGCGAAGCTCGAACGGCAGCAGGTGCGCCTGCACGACATGAGCACGCAGCGCGACGCGGCGCTGCAGGAACGGGATGCCCTCGCCGCGCGCCAGCACGCGCAGCCGCCGGCGGCCGAAAGCGCCTTGCGCGACGAAGTACACGAACTGCGCGAAGCGCTGGCCGCACGCGACGAACGGCTCGCGCTGCACACGAGCCGCCGCGAGGCGGCCGAGCAGCGGATCGCCGCGGAACAGGCGAGCGCCCGCGCGATGCGCGCGCGGCTCGACGACCTGATGGCGATGGTGAAGACGCTGCGCGCCGAAGCGAGCGCGATCGAACAGGCGGTGCAGGCGTCGGCGGACGACCCGGCCGAACGCGCGGCCGATCCGCTGTCGATCCTTCAGGGTACGCGTCTGGTGTACGTCGGCGGGCGCCCGGGCTCGAACCGGGCGATCAAGCGGATCGTCGAAACGGCGGGCGGCGACGTGACGCTGCACGACGGCGGCATCGAGGATCGCAAGGGCCTGCTGGCCGCGGCGCTACCGGGCGCGCAGATGGTCGTGTTCCCGGTCGACTGTATCGACCACGATTCGATGAACCTGCTCAAGCGCATCTGCGAACGCCACCACATCGCGTACTACCCGCTGCGGACGGCCAGCGTCGCCAGCTTCGTCGAGCTGATCGGGCGGCTCGATGCGCAGGCGCGCGATGTGATGGCTCCGGATGCCGCCACGGGCGACACGCCGCGCTTCTGCCTGCGGCACGGCTAGGGCCCGGTTCGCGTCGTCGCTGTCCTTGCGCACTGCCCTTCATGGGCCAGTGAAAGCCCGCCGTCAGCCTGAACAGGCCTCCGGGCAAGCGCACATGCGGCGTACCTTCAGCGCCGCACCATTTTCGTGAGCGCGGTAATTTCGTCGGCGCAAGCCGCGTAAGCACGCGCCTCGATCTCGCGATAGAGGCGGATGATCTCCTCGCCGACCGGTGTGAGCACGCTGCCGCCGCCGCTCTGCCCGCCATGCTCGGACACCGTCGCCGGCGATTTCAGCGAGCGGTTCAGTTCGTCCATCAGCAACCACGCACGCCGGTACGACATCTTCAGGCTACGCGCCGCCGCCGAAATCGAACCGTGCTCGCGCACGGCTTCGAGCAGCGCGACCTTGCCCGGGCCGAGCGCGATCGTGTCGGCCTGCTGGATACGCATCCTGAACCGCACCTCAGGCTTGGGGTGTGCCGGTGTCTTCATGTTGTCCCGCCCTTTGAACGATGCGGGCAAGCATACACGATGGCCGGTGCAGCGCACGCGGCCGCCTGCGTGCCGGCTCAGACCTCGAGCACGCGCGCGACGATGCCGGCCAGCCGCTTCACGTGGCGCGGTGCGGGCAGAAGGTCGGCGCCCGAGAACAGCAGCGGCGCGCCGTCGTCGATCGACAGCGGCGCGTCGCCGCATTCGAACGCGACGATCACGTGCTCGCCGACGGGCGTGTTGAATAGTTCATGCCAGGAAAACGTGACCGCGTAGCCGTCGTGCGCATGCGCGATGAACACCATGCGCTTGAAGTCACCCGGCGCGTCGTTGCGCAGCCCGGCCACATCGAGCAGGTCCTTCAGCCGTGCGCCACGATACGGCGCGACCGCGCGGATGAAGCGGTTGGTCGTGAAGCAGCGCAGGTCGAACGGCTCGGCCGTCGCGCTCGCATGCAGGCGCAGGTCGTCGAGCGTCACCGTCATCGGCCGCTCGAATGCGCCCGTCAGCGCGATCGAGCCTGCCGCCGCCTGATGCGCCGAAGGCGCCGCCGTCCCTGCCATCTCCATCGCCCGCCTCCATGACGGCCCGCCGGTAGGCGGGCCTTCGTTGTATCGATGGATATATTACGCCGCTAAAAAACCGGCCGACAGCATGCGCGCCGCATGGGCGGCATAACGGCGGCCGATCGTGCCCCACGCTGCCCGGCACTACGCCAGCACGATGTTCTTGATGACTTTCTTGAGGCTCTTGAAGCTGTCGACCGATTCCGCCTTCGAGTCCGTCACCAGCGCACCGATCCGCGCCGGCTCGCAGAAGCTGATCCGGCTGTTCGTGCCGAGCTTGCTGAAATCGGCCAGGATCGCGACGTCCGCCGCGTTGCTGACCATCGCGCGCGCCACCTCGGTTTCCATCCGGTCGTAGTTGGTCGCGCCTCGGACGGCATCGACGCCCACCGGCGACAGCAGCGCGAGGTCGGCGCGGTAGCGGAAGATTTCGGCGACCGTGCCGTCGCCGACGGTCGCGGCCGCGCGGCTCCCGATCATCCCGCCGAGCAGGATCGTTTCGTTATTCGCCTGTGCCGGGTCGCTCGACCGCATCTTCAGTGCGACGTCGATCGAGTTCGTGACGATCGTGAGGCCCGACAGCTTCGCCAGTTCCTCGGCCAGCAGCGTCGTGGTCGTGCCCGCGTCGATGAACAACGTCTGCGAGCCCGTGACCAGCCGGGCCGCCGCGCGGGCGATCGCCAGCTTCGCCTTCACGTGCGTCTGCGCGCGCTCGGCGATCGGCGCTTCGTCGCCCACCTGCACCGCGCCGCCGTGTACGCGCTTCAGTTCACCGAGCGCCTCGAGGTCGACGAGATCGCGACGCACGGTTTCCCGCGACACGTTCAGGTCGGCCATGATCCGGTCGGTGGAAACGCGCTGCATCTTCGATAACAGAAGCCGGATCCTCTGGTATCGCTCTTCTTGCCACATGGAATGTCCTCGGAATGAACGTCAATGTTATTCGAATGGCGAACTATGCTGCGCTCTCCTCCATCTTTTTGATGCCGACGAGGGTCTGCAGGGATTGACGGACCGCCTGGACCTCGCTGCTCGTCATCTTTGAAAACACCACGTGGATGCGGTCGTCGTCTGGCGCTGCATCGTCCTGTTCGATGATGAACTGGGCGATGCGCGCCTGGTCGATACCGGGCATCGCCTGCAGCGACGTCAGTTTCACGGCGCCGCGGCTCGCGAGGATGCGCACGCCCCAGCGCTGCCGCGCGGCGAAGAAGCGCTTCTCGATCGGCTTCAGGCCGGCCAGGATCGCGAGCACGATCGCCGTCGCGGCGATCGCAGCCACATACATGCCGCCGCCCACCGCCAGCCCGACCGCCGCCACGACCCACAGGCTCGCCGCGGTCGTCAGGCCGCGGATGATCTCGCCGCGCAGCATGATCGACCCGGCACCGAGGAAGCCGATGCCCGACACCACCTGCGCGGCGACGCGCGACGGGTCCAGCGACACGTTCTTCGCATTCTGGATATCCGCGAACCCGAACGCCGACACGATCATCACGAGCGCGGCGCCCACGGCCACCAGCATGTGCGTGCGCAACCCGGCCGCCCACGACAGGCGCTCGCGCTCGATGCCGACGATGCTGCCGAGCAATGCCGCCAGCAACAGGCGAGAAATGATTTCCAGCTGACTGATCATGCGAGGTCTCCTTGCTTTGCCTGGTCTACCTGATGAAGCACGGCCCGCGAGGGCCGCCGCCCGACTCTCCTTGCCTTCGCCCGCCGGTTGCCAAGCCCGGCAACCGGCGAGTTGTATTTTTGTGCGATCTTGCGAATTTGTGCGTTCTAATATACGGTACGCAAAACTACAAAGCCAGACCCAAGTTCGTTTGTTTCATCCGATCAGTACGATCAATCGTCAGACCATTCAGGCAACACGATCCGGAACATTTGCTTAGGAGACCAACATGATTAAGAAGGCATGGATGCTGGGCGCAACACTGCTGGCAGCGCTGGCGACGGCCCCCGCTCACGCGTCGGAAGGCGACGTCTGCAAAAAGGTGACGCTCGGCGATGTCGGCTGGAGCGACATCGCAGCCACCACCGGCGTCGCGATGATGCTGCTCGACGGGCTCGGGTACGAGGCGACCAAGACGATCGCGTCGCCGCCGATCGTGCTCGCCGGCGTAAAGAAGGCGCAGATCGACGCGTTCCTCGGCTACTGGGATCCGAGCATGACGCCGACGGTGAAGCCGTTCGTCGATGCCGGCGCCGTCCACCAGCTGCCGCAACCGAACCTGGTCGGCGCGCGCTATACGCTGGCCGTGCCGCAATACGCGTCGGACAAGGGCCTCAGGAGCTTTGCCGATATCGCGAAGTTCCGCGACCAGCTCGACGGCAAGATCTACGGGATCGGCGCCGGCAACAACGGCAACGCGCTGATCCAGCGGATGATCGACAAGAACGAGTTCGGGCTCGGCGGCTTCAAGCTGGTCGAATCGAGCGAAGCCGGGATGCTCGTCCAGGTCACGCGCGCGGTGCAGGAGCATCGGATGATCGTGTTCCTCGCGTGGGAGCCGCATCCGATGAACATCAACTACAAGATCGCCTATCTCGACGGCGGCGACGGCGTGTTCGGCCCTAACTACGGCTCGGCGAAGGTCTATACGCTCGTCACGCCCGGCTACCTCGAACGCTGCCCGAACGTCGGCCGGCTGCTGACCAACCTGAAGTTCACGACCGACGAAGAGAACCAGCTGATGGTGCCGATCATGAATCACGCCGATCCGGTCGCGGTCGCGAAGGAATGGGCGAAGAAGAACCCCGGCGTGCTGTCGAAGTGGCTCGACGGCGTCACGACCATCGACGGCAAGAACGCGAAAGACGCGATCGAGAAGCTCATCGGCGCATGAACACGCAACACAAGGAGCCCCCATGTACAAGAATCTCGCGCTGTTCGACCTCGACCACACGCTGCTGCCGCTCGACAGCGACCAGGCCTGGAGCCGCTTCATCACGCGAGTGGGCTGGCGGGAAGACGACGCGCATGTGGCGCTGATCGACGAGCACTACGGCCACTATGCGGCCGGCACGCTCGACATGGACGCGTATCTCGCCGTGACGCTCGCGCCGCTCACCCGCTATCCGCGCAAGGTGCTCGAACGCTGGCATGCGCGATTCATGGACGAAGTGATTCGTCCGGCGATCACGCCGCAGGCGCGCGAGCTGGTCGACCGCCATCGCGAGAACGGCGATCTCTGTTGCATCGTGACGGCGACCAACGTCTTCGTCACGCGGCCGATCGCGGCGGAATTCGGCATAGAGCACCTGCTCGGCATCGAGCTCGATACCGACGACGGCACGCCGGACGGTGCGTTTACCGGGCGCAGTACGGGCGTGCCGAGCTTCCGCGAAGGGAAGATCGTGCGCACCACCGAGTGGCTGGAAACACTCGGCTACGCGCCGTCCGATTTCGAGCGCACCTACTTCTACAGCGATTCGTTCAACGACGTGCCGCTGCTGGATTACGTCACGCATCCGGTCGCCACCAATCCCGACTCCAGGCTGTTGCAAGTGGCAGGCACGCGCGGGTGGCCTGTCATGAAGTTGTTCTGATTCGGGCGCTATTCTCTGCGGTTCATTTTTCATCTCTGGAGGGGTAATGAAATACGGAGCACGCAGCAACCGTCCCGATCATTCAGGAATCCGATTCGAATCAAACAGAAAGCCAATCGTCAACTCGCACCAGTCGGAAAGCCGCTTTCCGCACTGGCGCGGCGTTTTCATGATCGCGCTCCTGTGCACGCTGGCCGCTTGCGGCGATGGCGACTCGGGCACCGCGGCCAACGTGGCGGCCGCGCGTGCGGCCGCACCGGGCTCGGCGTCCACGCCCGTCCTGCACTGCGCGAGCGCGTGCCACTGACCGACGCCGGCCGCAAGGCCCGTCATCCAAGACAGAGAGCGATCATGCAAAACAAACCCACAACCCGACGTCAGTTCCTCGCCGATGCATTGAAGCTCGCCGGTGCCACCGCGATCACGGGCATGCTGCCCGAAAGCATCGCGCGCGCGCAGGCCATTCCGGCAGCCACCGTCACCGGCACGATCCAGGACGTGAAGCACGTCGTGATCCTGATGCAGGAAAACCGCTCGTTCGACCACTACCTCGGCACGCTGGGCGGCGCGCGCGGCTTCGGCGATCCGCGGCCGGTCGTGATTTCGAGCGGGTATCCGGTGTGGCGCCAGCCCTGGATGCTGTCCTACGTGTTCCCGTTCAACCCGTCCCCGCCCTTCGGCACGGCGAATGGCGACACCTACTACGGCGACCTCCCTCACGACTGGGGCACCACGCACAGCGCCTGGAACAACGGCCGCTACGACAACTGGACCGCCGCGAAGACCAGCGGCACGATGTACTACTTCACGCAGAACGACGTCCCGTTCTACTACGCGCTGGCGAGCGCGTTCACGGTGTGCGACGACTACCACTGCTCGATGCTCGGCCCAACCGACCCGAACCGGCTGTATCTGTGGACCGGCTGCTGCGGCAACGTGCCGGGCTATTCGCCGTACACGGACAACACGATGACCGGCACCGGCTGGACGACCCTGCCGGAACGGCTGAACGCGGCCGGCGTCACGTGGAAGTTCTATCAGGACAAGGGCAACGGCCTGGATTCCGGCCATGCGTACGGCAATTCCAACAGCGCCGGCAGCACGCTGTGGTGGAACGGGAACTACGGCGACAACATCGTTCTCAACTTCAAGCAGTACCAGAACCTCGGCGCCAACGATCCGCTCGCGCCCGCGCTCAACGGCACGCAGATCGACCCGAGCGGCGGCGGCAAGGAATACGACACGAACCTGTTCAGCCAGCTGCAGGCCGACGTCGCGAACGACACGTTGCCGCAAGTGTCGTGGATCGCCGCACCTTACGCGTACTGCGAGCATCCGTCGTGGGCCGCGAGCGGCGGCGAATGGTACGTGAGCAACGTGCTGAATGCGTTGACCTCGAATCCGAAGGTCTGGGCCAGCACGGTCCTGCTCGTGATGTACGACGAGAACGACGGCCTGTTCGATCACGTGCCGCCCGCCGTCCCGGCCAGCTCCGCGGCCGGCACCGGGCAGTCGACCGTCTCGACGGCCGCGGAATTCGTCGCCAGCAGCGGCAGCGCATCGGACGGCTCGGCCAGCGGCGACGTGCCGATCGGGCTCGGGCCGCGCGTGCCGATGTTCGTGATCTCGCCGTGGTCGAAGGGCGGCAAGGTGAATTCGCAGGTCTTCGATCACACGTCGGTGGTCCGGTTCCTGGAAGCGCGCTTCGGGTTTCAGGAAACCAATATCTCGCCGTGGCGACGCGCGGTGTGCGGCGACCTGACGTCGGCCTTCGATTTTTCGAACGCCGACCAGACGGTGCCCGCGATCCAGCCGCCGGCGAGCAACATGAACCCGAACGGTCCGGCCGTCCTGATCCCCTACCCGACCACCACCGCGGTGCCGGCACAGACCGCCGGCCGCAGCACCGCGTGCCGCCTGCCCTACGAGTTCTTCGTGCAAGGCAAGGTCAACCGCGCCGGCAACGCGCTGGCGCTGACGATGACCAACACCGGCACCGCGGGCGTCCACTTGCAGGCGTGGGTCGACGGCACGAGCACGATCCCGCGGCATTACACGATCGCGGCCAGCGCGACCCAGTGCGCGAACCTGTCGGACTCGCTCGCGCTGAACAGCGGCGGCAGCTACGACTATTCGGTCTACGGGCCGAACGGCTTCCTGCAGACGTTCCGCGGCAGCATCGGTTCGTCCGCCAACACGGGATCGAGCGCCGAAATCAGCCTGTGCTACGACGTCGCGAACGGCAACGTGCAGATCACGCTCGACAATTCCGCAGGGTCCAGCGCGACGACGTTCCAGCTCACCGACAACGCATACGGGATGAACACGCGGCAGTCGTTCACCGTCGCGGCCGGCGCGACGCAAGCGGTCACATGGTATGGCGACGGCGGCTGGTACGACGCCAGCATCCGCGACGCGAACGATCCGAACTTCCTGCGCCGCGTGGCCGGCTGCGTGCAGACGCAATCCGGCGCGCTGCTCACGGATTCGGCGATCGGCAATACCGGCAAGCAATTCGTCGCGTCGCTCGCGTCGCAGGGCTCGACGTTCGGCACGCTGCGCTTTGACTACGTCGCACCGCCGTGGAGTCACAGCCCGAAGAACTGGGTCGGTATCTTTGCGCATGGCGCGCAGCCGACCAAGGGCAGCTACAAATCGTGGGCATACCTGCCGAAGAGCACCGGCTCGCTGCTGTTCTCGTCCACGGCCAACAGCACGCTGGCGTCGGGGCAGTACGATGCGTGGTACCTGTTCGACGACGGCTACACGCCGCTCGCGGGCCCCGTCACGATCAACATCTGACGGCCTGGCCAGACCGTGCCGGCCGCCCGCATTGGGCCGGCACGCATTCGGGCGCAACGTGCGACGTTGCGCCCGAATGCTTTTCCAGCCGATGGGGATGCGTTATACGAGCAGATCCTCGTAGAACGCGCCGAATGGCCGCGTCGAGTGCGCGATCTGGATTTCGAGGATCCACAGCCCGGCCGCCGGCGCGGCATCGAAGTCACCGAGATTGCCGGCCTTGTAGATCGCGTGCGGAAAGTCGCTGACGCGATGCCCCTTGATGTCGACGTTCAGCCGGAAGCCGTGCGCGTCGGCGCGTTGCACGGCGAATTCGTACAGCGCGATACCCGCGCAGCCGGTCGTGCGCCAGTGATGTTCGACTTCGTCGTAGATCGCGCGCGCCGCTCGCGCACACGCATGCATGTCGGGATCGTCGCCGCACACGAACGTCGCGCCCGCGTCGCCTTCATGCTTCGCCCACACCGCGCCCAGGTCGATGAAGAAGATGTCGTCGGCGGCGAGGACGGGGTCCGCCACCGAGCGCTCCTTGAACGTGCGCAGCGTGTTTTCTCCGAAGCGGACGAGCACCGGATGCCAGATCCGGTCCATCCCGAGATCCTTCAGCACGCTCAGCCCCAGCGCGTTCGCCTCCGATTCCCGCATGCCGGGCCGGATGCCCGCGGCGATCGCGTCGACAGCCTGCCAGGTCATGGTTCTTGCATGCTGCATCGCGTCGAGCGAAAAGGCTTCGCCGACGGCTTCGCGGTGCATCGAATTCAAGATGGTGCTCCCGTACGGGTGAAAGGGGGTGGGTTCCGTCGTTCGTCGTTTCGATATGCACAGGAGAATATATCGATTCGCGAACCGGTGCCCAGTCGCACTTCTCCGCACGCCACAGCGAAACGGGCGCCCCGATGGAGCGCCCGCTCGCGTGCGCGGTCGATCAGAACTTGTGACGCAGACCGATCCGCGTGACGAACTGCGTGTTCGCGCCTGCGTTGCCGATGAACGACCCCGACGAGCCGATCTCGGCCTGGACCGGCACCGCGCGGCCGTTGATCGTGTTGCTGCCCGACGCCTTCTGATAGGCCGCGCTCACGTAGACGTCCGTACGCTTCGACAGCGCATAGTCGACCGCGGCGTTGACCTGGTGCCACTTGCCGTCAAAGCGGCCGTCGAGCTTCGAGAACGTGTAGCCGAGCCCGCCGCTCAGGGCCGGCGTGAACGCATAGCGGCCACCGATTTCGTAGTTGTTCAGCTTCGACGATTCGCCCGACAGCGGCACGAACTTCGTATGCGTCCAGTTCGCCCACACGAGCGCCGCCGCGATCGCATAGCGCGCGCCGACGCCGACCGTCTCGAGGTCGCGCAGCCCTTGCGTGTTGATGTTCGCGATGCTCACGCCGAACGCGGGCGTCGCACCGTTCGGGAAGCGGATGTTCGTGTACGCGGCGCCGATGCCGAACGGCCCTTGCGCATAGTTCGCACCGAAGCTGTACGCGCTCGACGAACCCTGCGCGCCGTTCGCACCGGTCGTGGTCGGCGTGCCCGCGAACTGCGTCGAGTTCGAGAAGCCGTACATCGCGCCGAACGTGAGACCCGCAAAGTTCGCACTCTGGAACTTCACTGCGTTGTTGATGCGGCTCGACGTCAGCTGGTCGAGGTCGTTGATGTGATACGCGTAGTTGCCGGCCGGCGTCTGGCTGCCCATCGAATAGTTCGCGCCGATGTAGTCGGTCGAGAACGAGTACTGGCGGCCGAACGTCAGCGAACCGATTCCGTTCTTCGACAGGCCGACGAACGCCTGCCGGCCGAACAGCGCGCCACCCTGGCCGATCGAGCCATCGCCGCTGCTGAAGCCGTTTTCCAGCACGAACAACGCCTTCAGCCCGCCGCCGAGATCCTCGGTGCCGCGGATGCCCCAGCGGCTGCCCGACGCGACGCCGTCGCCGTACTTGACGAGCTTGCCGTGCCCGCCCGACGTCGCGACCTTGTTCGAATACGTGATACCCGCATCGATCAGCCCATAGAGCGTGACGCTGCTTTGCGCGTGGGCGGCGGTGCCGAACATCCCGAGTGCGGCCGCGGCCACGATGGTCTTTTTCACGTTCACTTCCTTTTGTTGTTGACGCACGTCGTTGACGCGCGCGCCTGCGTCGCAGCGCGACGCGCGGCGTGTTGACGAAGAACCGACTGACGAACAAGCGCAAGCCACGGGATCGCCGCACGCACCTACCCCTCATGCGCGTGCACGATGCGTCGTTTCGATGCCAGTGTGGGCTTGCGGAAGCGGCATGCCGCAGGGCGGCCGCTCGTATTGCAGCGTCGGGAAGCGTGCGCACCGGTTGCGCATGCCGCGACGACGCGTTGCTCCGGCGATGCCGGTCAGAATCTCTTCCGGCTTTC
Source organism: Burkholderia sp. Ac-20349 (assembly GCF_017104865.1). Classification (NCBI taxonomy): domain Bacteria; kingdom Pseudomonadati; phylum Pseudomonadota; class Betaproteobacteria; order Burkholderiales; family Burkholderiaceae; genus Burkholderia; species Burkholderia sp. Ac-20349. The sequence goes on along the minus strand of NZ_JAAGPM010000008.1, from coordinate 5,888 downwards.
GTGGAGCGGGTGGACGACGTGGCGCCAGACGACGCCACGACCTTCGATATGTTTTTCGGAATATATCGAGTTGTCACGCAACGGTAAACATTTATTCGGGTTCCTGTCGTCTTTCATCCACATGCGATCGACGGCCATGCGGATCGGAAGCAAGACGCGCGGCAGCCGGCACCGCCCCGATGCCGGCCGCCGTACCACCGCCGAAATCCCGCATAATCAGTCGGTTGAACGAGCGCCGCAGCCGGCGCGCGAACCCCGCACACGTTTGCGTCGCCGCCCGGTTCATGGCTGGCCCGCGTTCCGCGGTCACGGACGCAGCCAGTCTGTACCGGTCTCGCGCACGGCGAATTGTGCGGGCGCAAACAATCGACACAAGAACAAACGCGATGCGGCGCCCATCACGACGCCCGCGATCGCGTGACGGACGACACCACGCCATCCCGAAGAAGACAGGACACCGACACATGGACCGAGCCGAACACATCAGCATCGAACAGACGAGCGGGCTGCCCGCCGATGAACTGGACCGATGCGACTTCTCGTTCGACATCGCCTGGGAATTGAACGCGCCGTATCAGGACTTGCTCGACCTCCGCGCGCTGCCGGCGCGGCGCAAGAATTACGGCTTCGATCCGGCCGGCTGGGCGGACGAGGCGTCCGGCAAGACGGCGCTCTTTCGTGCGACGGCCGGCAACCGGCTCGCCGGGTTCGTGGCGATCGGCCAGAGCTGGAACGGGATGGCCGAGATCGCGGAGCTGGCCGTCGACCGCCACTGCCGGCGGCAAGGCATCGGGCAGTTGCTGCTGGCGGCCGCCGAAGCCTGGGCGCGCAGCCACGGGTTCGGCTTCATGCGGCTGGAGACGCAGTCGAACAATGTCGCCGCGTGCAGCACGTATGCGCGCTCGGGCTTCGTGCTGGGCGGACACGATCGCCTGCTGTACGCGGACGACGAGAACGACGGTGAGGTGGCGCTGTTCTGGTACAAGGACCTGCGCGACGGGCAGACCGCGCGGATCCGCACGATCGACCCGGAATCGATGCGGCCGGCGCGCTGACGCACCGCCGCCCGCGCTTCATGGCCGGGTCATGGCCGGGTCATGGCCGGGTCATGGCTGAGTCACGGCCGCATCACGTCCGCGTCGCGACGATGAACAGACGCGGGAACGGCAACAGCACGGTGCCGTCGGCGAGCGCCGGATAGCCGCCCGGCCCTGCGATCGCCTCGCGATACCGCGCGAGAAACGCCGCGCGCTCGCCGTCGTCGAGCGCCGCGAGGAACGGCCGCAGCGCGCTGCCCTTGAACCATTCGACGACCGCGTCGGCTCCGCCGCGCAACGGGTGGTAATAGGTCGTGCGCCACACGTCCACCCGCGAGCACAGCGGCGACAGCAGTGCGTGGTAATAACGCGCGTCGAACCGCTCGGTGCGTGCCGCGCCTTTCAGCTTGTCCGCCCACGGCCCGGCCGCGGCAACCTCGCGCATCAGCCGGTGCGCGGGTTCGTCGAGGTTGTCGGGCATCTGCACCGCAAGATGGCCGCCCGGCGCGAGCCGGCCGACGAGCGACGGAAACAGCGTATCGTGCGCAGGCACCCATTGCAGCACCGCATTCGCGAGAATCAGGTCGTAGCCGCCCGGATCGTCCCAAGTGGAGATATCCACGACATCGAAACGCAAGTCCGGCAGGCGCTTGCGCGCGGCGTCGATCATGTCCGCCGAGGCATCGATCCCATGAACCGTGGCGTCCGGCGCACGCGCGATCAGCGCCTCCGTCGAATTGCCGGGCCCGCAGCCGATGTCGATCGCGGTATGGATCGGCGTGTCCGGCACGGCGGCCAGCAGATCGCGGATCGGCCGCGTGCGTTCGTCCTCGAATTGCACATACTGGGCGGCGTATCGATCGAGTGGGGTCGTCATGTCGTTTCTCCTGGTCGGCGTGGACGGCCTTGCCTTCTACGCGGATGGGATGCCGCTAGCCGTCGAACCATCGCATTCTGCGATCGCCACGGCGTTCAGTAAAATGAATTTAATATCGTGATTGATTCAACTTTCCGATGAAAATCGATACGCTCGGTGTCCAGGCCTTCGTCGCGATCGCCGACGGCGGCAGCTTCCGGCAGGCAGCCGACACGCTGCACGTCACGCAGACGGCCATCACGCAGCGGCTGCGCAAGCTCGAAACTTTTCTCGGCGTCGCGCTCGTCGAGCGCACCACGCGCCGCACCACACTCACCGAAATCGGCCGCCGCTTCCTGCCGCAAGCACGCCGGCTGCTGAACGAGCTGTCCGACGCGCTCACCGAAATTCGCGAAACCGGCCTGAGCCAGCGCGGCGACGTCACGATCGCGTGCGTGCCGACGGTCGGCGTGCAATACCTGCCGCGCATCCTGCGCGCGTTCTCCGCGCACCGGCCGCACGATCGCGTGAAGATCCTCGATCACGCGTCGGCGTCGGTGCTGCAGGCCGTGCTGCATCGCGAGGCCGAGTTCGGTATCGGCATTGCCGGCGACCAGCATCCCGAACTGGTCAACGTGCCGCTGACGAGCGATCCCTATGTGCTGGTGTGCCGCGACGATCATCCGCTCGCGAAGCGGCGGCGCATTCGCTGGGCGGCGTTACAACCGCATCCGCTGATCTTCGCCGGCGAAGTGAGCGGCAATCGCGGGCTGCTCGACGGCGCACTGAAGACGAGCGGCGTGTCGCTGCATTCGTTCTACGAGGTGCAGCGCAGCTCGACGGCGCTCGGGCTCGTCGCGGAGGGGCTCGGTGCGGCCGTGGTGCCGAAGCTCGCGATCCAGAAGAACGCGTATCCGATGATCCGCACGATCGCGCTCGTCGAGCCGGCGGTATCGCGCACGCTCGTGCTCGTCACGCGCAAGAGTGCGCAACTGTCGCCGGCCGCCCGTGCCCTGTACGACATGATCGTCGAACAGGCGACACCCTGACGATCGTGTCAGGGGTGCGTCACGAAGCAGCGCCTTCGGAGTAGTATCGCCACACGCGGTCGCGACGACCGGTGCCTACCCGGCACCGCACGCATCATGCCACCGCTGCAACGGCCGTTCCTCACCACCCTGCACGGAGCACTGCATGGCCTATCGCAACTATCACAAGCGCAAGATTGCAGGCCGGGAACTCCATCCCGAAACCCAGATGATGTCGTACGGCTACGATCCGTTCCTGTCGGAAGGATCGGTGAAGCCGCCCGTGTTCCTCACGTCGACCTTCGCGTTCCGCACGGCCGAGGACGGCGCCGAATTCTTCGACGTCGTGGCCGGGCGCAAGCCTTCGCCCGAAGGCGAAGGCGCGGGCCTCGTCTACAGCCGTTTCAATCACCCGAACCTGGAGATCGTCGAGGATCGCCTCGCCCTGCTCGACGATTCCGAAGCGGCCGTCGCGACGTCGAGCGGCATGTCGGCCATCGCCGCGATCCTGCTGACGTTCCTGCGGCCGGGCGACTGCGTCGTCCAGTCCGTGCCGCTGTATGGCGGCACCGAAACGCTGATCTCGAAGTTCCTGCCCGAGTGGGGCATCCGCTCCGAAGTGATCGCCGACGGGCTGTCCACCCACGCGATCCGCGCCGCGCTCGAAGCGGCCGCGCAAAAGGGCAACGTGCGGATGTGCTACATCGAGACGCCCGCCAACCCGACCAACGCGCTGTTCGACCTCGACGGGCTGCGCAGCGAGATCGATGCATTCGAGGCACGCCACGGCTATCGCCCGCTGTCGGTCTGCGACAACACGCTGCTCGGGCCGCTGTACCAGAAGCCGTCGCGGCAAGGCATCGACCTGAGCGTGTACTCGCTGACGAAATACATCGGCGGGCATAGCGACCTCGTCGCCGGCGGCGTCACGGGCACGCGTGAGCTGATCACGAAGATCCGCTCGATCCGCAGCACGCTCGGCTCGCAGCTCGACCCGCATTCGTCGTGGATGATCACCCGCTCGATGGAAACGCTCGTGCTGCGCATGCAGCAGGCCGCACGCAGCGGCAGCGCCGTCGCCCGCTGGCTCGCCGGCAATCCGCATCGGCCCGTGCGCGTGCTGCACCCCGAGCTCATCGACGATCCGGCCTACCAGGCCGTCTACCAGCGCCAATGCAGCGGGCCCGGCTCGACCTTCGCGTTCATCCTCGACGGCGGCCGCGAGCAGGCGTTCCGGTTCATCAACCACCTGACGCTCTTCAAGTCGGCCGTCAGCCTCGGCGGCACGGAGTCGCTGATCTGCCATCCGGCGTCGACGACGCATTCGGGCGTGCCGGCCCAGGCGCGTGCGGCGGCGGGCGTGTCGGAAGGGTTGATTCGCGTATCGGTCGGGCTCGAACATCCGGACGACCTGATCGCCGACCTGTCGTACGCGCTCGAGCATTGCTGACACGCGTGGCATGCGCCCCGTGGCGGTTCGCACGGGGCGGTTCCCGCCGGCGCGCGGCGAGCATTCAGTGACGCCGCCCTCGCGTGGGGCCGGCGCCCGGACGCCGACGCCCGAACGCCGTCGTTCGCGCTGCGTCGCCGTGCATGCCGCGCGGCGCGAACCGGCTGAAACGATTCAGAGCACCTTCACCATGAACACGCGCGACGTGCCTTCCGGCTCGCACGGCACTTCGCCGAACGCTTCGTAACCCTGCTTCCGGTAGAAATCCGGCGCCTGGAACGAGATCGTGTAAAGCACCGCACGCGCGCATCCGCGTCGTTTCGCTTCCGCTTCGGCCTCGCGCAGCAACCGGCTGCCGAAGCCGCCGCCACGCAGCGATTCGGGCAGGTAAAAGAGATCGATGAAGAAGAGGCCGAGCGACGTGCGCCCCGTGAGGCCACCCACGATCTCGCCGGTCGCGGAATCGGTGACGTACACGTCGAGCGCGGCCGCGTCGGCGCGCCCCGTCATCGCGTGATTGAATTCGCCGAGCTTGCGGCTGATGAGATCGTGTGCGCCCGGCTGCTCGGTGTCGGTCAGTTGAAGCGTAACGTCGGGAACGGTTGTCATCGGGAGAACGCACGTCGGTGAATTGTCCGACATGATGCCAGCAAAGCGCGCGGCGCAAGACCGACCGGTTACCCCGCCCTGCAAGCGAGCGCCCCACGCAAACGGCGGGCCCGTCACGCGCCCGCCGTCGCTTTCGTCACGCCATGACACCCGGCGTCACGCCACCGCAAACGCCGCCTTCATGTCGGCCATGCGGCGCCGTTCACGCGCGATCATCATCCGGTTCACGACGATCACGCCGATCGTCACGGCCGTGATGAACAGCGTCGCCAGTGCGTTCATCTCCGGGTTCAGCCCCAGCCGCACGCGCGAGAACACCACCAGCGGCAGCGTCGTCGAGCCCGGCCCGGACAGGAACGCCGACAGCACCAGATCGTCGATCGACAGCGTGAACGACAGCAGCCACCCGGACAGCAGCGCCTGCGAGATCAGCGGCAGCGTCACCACGAAGAACACCTTCAGCGGCGTCGCGCCCAGGTCGAGCGCCGCCTCTTCGAGCGACTTGTTCATCTCCTTCACGCGCGACTGCACGATGATCGCCACGTACGACACGCACAGCATCACGTGACCGATCCAGATCGTCACCATCCCGCGGCCCTTCGGCCAGCCGAACATCTGCTCCAGCGCCACGAACAGCAGCAGCAGCGAGATGCCCTGGATCACTTCCGGAATCACCAGCGGCGCGTTGATCATCCCCGTGTACAGCGTGAAGCCCTTGAAGCGGCCGAAGCGCGCGAGCACGAAGCCCGCCCACGTGCCGATCACGACCGACGCGGTGGCCGTCAGCAGGCCGATCTTCAGCGACAGCCATGCGGCGGTCAGCAGCTCGTCGTCGTCCAGCAGCGCCGAGTACCACTTCAGCGAGAAGCCCGACCACACCGTCACCAGCTTCGACTCGTTGAACGAGT
>NZ_JAAGPM010000083.1:0-35745 GCF_017104865.1 Burkholderia sp. Ac-20349 | reverse complement strand
TGGGGGCGTGCTGCTCATGACTGGAAGGCGGCTATGAACCAGTTCGCCATCCTTTACGAGGATCGATTCGTTCGACCATCCGTGTGAATCTCAACCCGCCTTGAACACGGAAATCCTGACACCCCCTCGCCACAGCCTCCACCTCCGGCCCACCCGCCGCGTCATTCCTGCTCCACCCACCCCCAAGCGACCGATACAGCGCCACTGCCGCCAACGCATGTTCGCGCTTGACCTGATTCAGCGAATCCGAATCCCGCAGATACACCTCCTGCGCGGACAGCACATCCAGAAAATCCGTCGCGCCACCCTTATAGAGCTGATTCGCCAACCCAAGCGCCTTGTCCGAAGCAGCAAGCGCACTATCCAGCCTCCGCGACGCCTCATCGGAGCTAACGAGATTCGCCCGCGCATCCTCGACTTCCCTCAACGCCTGCAGCATCGTCTGCCTTAACCCGAGTTCCGACTCGCGCATCCGGCTTTCGCTCTGCGAGATATCGGCGGTAATCCGCCCCGCATTGAAGATCGGGCTCGTCGCACTCAACGCGGCACTGAACAGGTTATCGGTCAACGTCGGCAACCCGAGATAAGAAGCGGCCAGAATCCCGTCCGTCAGGTTCAACGAAAACTTCGGATACCGCTCGGCCTTCGCTACACCGACTTGCGCCGCCCGCCGCTCGACCTGCGCATACGCGGTCAGTACATCCGGCCGCCGCAGCAACGCCTGCGAAGGCAACGTCCCCGGCGAGCCCACCGGCGGCGCGGGAATCTCCCCCGCCTGCGCAAGCACGAGCCGATCGACCGATTCCGGCGTGCGCCCCGAATACACGGCGATCAGATTGAGTTGATGCGCAATCTGCGCCTGCGTCGGCGGAATCCGCGCTTCGAGCGCGTCGAGCTGGTTCTGCGCACGCGTGACGTCAAGCTCCGTCGACAGCCCGAACGCCTGCCGCTTGCGCGTGAGTTCGAGCGCATGCTGCCGGATCTTCGCGTTGTCCTGGAGGATCTTCAATTCCTGCTGCGCCCAGCGCAGATCGACATATGCGGAAGCCGCATCCGCCGCGAGCGCGAGCCGCATCGCGTCTTCCGCATGCTTCTGCCCGACGAGCTCGGCCTGCGCGGCGAGCAGGTCGAGCCGTTCGCCGCCGAACACGTCGGGCGACCAGCTCAACGCGAGTCCCGCACCGGCCTGCCGCACATAGCCGAGCGGCGGCGGCGTGTTCTGGCGCGCGTCGGCCGCATGCGCGGTCGCGTCGAGTTCGGGCAGCAGCACCGCGCGCTTCTGCACGGTCAGCGCCTGCGCCTGCTTCACGCGTTCGGCGGCTGCCTGCAGATCGAGGTTGCCGTCGAGCACGGCGGCGATCAGCCGGTCGAGCACGGGATCGTGGAATTGCGCCCACCACGCGGCGGCGTCGATGTCCGCGCGCGGTACATCGGTATCCCAACCATCCGGCGCGAGCGTGCGAACCGAATCCTGAAGCGCCGGATGCTGCGCGGGCTGCACCGCGCATCCTGCGGCGAGTGTGCTGACGGCGAGGGCGACGAGAAGTTTTTTCATGATGGCGATGACCTCAACCTCAGTGCGCGTCCGGCGGCGGCGCGTTCAGGGAAATGGGTTTGGAGAAGACGACGGCGAGCAGCGCGACGACGAAGCACAGCGACAGCGCGTAGTACGCATCCGCATAGGTGAGCGTCAGCGCTTCGCGATAGATCAGGTGGTGCAGGTTCGCGAGCCCGGCTTGCGCGGTGTCCAGCGTGTTGCCGGCCACCGACGACCAGTACGCGGCCTGGCGATCGAGCAGCGAGGCGATCTGCGGCTGGCCGGCGCTCACGTGCTCGTTCAGGCGCAGGTAATGAAAGTTCAGCCGGTCGTTGAGCATCGTCGCGCTCACCGCGATGCCGATTGCCCCGCCGAGATTGCGCATCAGGTTGAACAGGCCGCTCGCCGATTTCAGGCGCGACTGCGGCAGCGAGCCGAGCGCCATCGTCACGATCGGCGGCACGCTGAACTGCTGGCCGATGCCGCGCAGCGCCTGCGGCAGCAGCAGTTCGCGCCAGCCCCAGTCGTGCGTGATGGGCGTGTACAGGTAGCAGCCAAGCCCGAAACAGATCAGCCCGAACACGAGCAGCGCGCGCAGGCTGAAGTAGCGCGCGGCGAACGCATACGCACCGAGCGCGACCAGCTGGAACGCGCCGACCGACAGCAGCGCCATGCCGATCTGCAGCGAGCTGAACGCACGCACCTGCGCAAGAAACAGCGGCGTGAGAAACACGGTCACGAAGATTCCGATGCCGGTCACGAACGACAGCAGGCTGCCGATCCCGAAGTTGCGCACGGCGAGTGCGCGCAGGTCGACGACCGGATCCTTCGCGGTCAGCGCATGCACGATGAACAGGAAACCGCAGATGCCGGAGATCCATGCGCAGATCACGATCACGTCGTCGCCGAACCAGTTCTTGCGCGGGCCTTCTTCCAGCACGTATTCGAGGCAGCCGAGGAAGCCCGACATCAGCACGATGCCGAGATAGTCGCCGCGCTTGATGAGGCTGAGATCGGGCTCGTCGATGTGTACGTAGCGCGGCACGAGCGCGGCCACCGCGATGCCCGGTACGAGGTTCAGGTAGAACAGCCAGTGCCACGACCATTGATCGGTGATCCAGCCGCCGATCACGGGGCCGATCGCCGGCGCGAGCGATGCGAGCGCGCCGATGGTCGTCGACGCGATCAGCCGCTGCTTGCCGGGGAACAGCACGAACGCGGTGGTGAACACGGTCGGGATCATCGCGGCGCCGAGCGCGCCCTGCAGCCCGCGAAACAGGATCATCGAGTTGATGTCCCACGCGAGCCCGCACAGCATGCTCGTGATCGTGAAGCCGATGGCCGACGCGACGAACAGCCAGCGCGTCGACATCACCTTCGACAGCCAGCCCGACATCGGGATCACGATGATCTCGGCGATCAGGTAGGCGGTCTGCACCCACGACAATTCGTCCTGGCTGGCAGAGAGGCCGCCGCCGATGTCGCGCAGCGACGACGCGACGATCTGAATGTCGAGCGTCGCCATGAAGAAGCCGACGCACATCAGCGCGAACGCGAACACGCGCTGCTTGGTCGGTTGCGACGCCGGGTCGCCGGAAAACGCGGTGGTCATCGTCGTCTCCCGTTCAGCTCGCGCGGCCGGTATGCACAGTCACGACCGCGGACAAGCCGGGGCGCAGCACATGGTCGAGGCCCGGCTGCGGATCGAGATGCACACGCACGGGCACGCGCTGGACGATCTTCGTGAAGTTGCCGGTCGCGTTCTCGGGCGGCAGCACGCTGAAGGTCGCGCCGGTGGCGGGCGCGAGGCTGTCGACGCGGCCGTGCAGGCGCGTGCTCGACGCATCGAGCGACACGTCGACGCGATCGCCCGCGTGCATCTTGCGCAGTTGGTCTTCCTTGAAGTTCGCGTCGATCCACAGCCCGGAAGCCGGCACGACCGTCAGCAGCGGCACGCCGACGTTCGCGAGCATCCCGACGCGGCCCGTGCGGTTGCCGACGTAGCCGTCGACCGGCGAGCGGATCGTCGTGTATTCGACGTTGAGCGCGGCGACGCGCTGCGCGGCGAGCGCGGTGTTCACGCGGGCTTGCGCATCGGCGAGCTGCGCGCCGAGTACGTCGAGCTGCCGCTTCGACGCGAGCAGCGCGGCGTCGCTGCGTTCGACGGCGGCGCCGGCCTTCGAGTAATCGGCGTCCGCGCGTTCGACGATCTGGTTCGATACGGCGTCGGATTTCACGAGCTCGCGGTAGCGCACGCGATCCGATGCGGCACGCGTCAGCTCGGCCGACGACGCGTTCTTGTCCGCCGCCTGCTGGCCGATCACCGCGTATTGCAGTTGCTGCTTCGCCGCGAGTTCGGTCACGGCGGAGCGTGCGCTGTCGACTTCGGCGCTGGCCTGCGCGAGCTTCGCGTCGTAGTCGCGCGCATCGAGCTGCACGAGCACGTCGCCGGCCTTTACGCGCTGGTTGTCGGTCACGAGGATCTTGTCGACGAAGCCGTTGACCTTCGGCGCGAGCACCGTCACGTCGCCGCCGACATACGCATCGTCGGTGCTCTCCTGGAAGCGCAGCACGAACAGCCAGTCGAGCGCGGCGGCGGCGACGACGATGACGACGGCACCCACCGCGATGCGCATCCACGGCACGCGGCGCTGTTGCTTCGCGGGCCGGTCGAGTGTGGCTGCTTCACGGGATGAGGCAGCGGCTTGGGTCGTTTCCATCGATTCACCTATGTATATGCACTTATCAAGTCGATCGACGAAGTGTCGTCGATCGGGGAAGGGGCTAGCGTTCCGGCAGGTTGTGCGTGATCCGGAACAATTCGTCTCTCAGGCGGGCCGCCTGCGTCGACCCGAACCGCTGCTCGAATGCTTCCTGCGCGGCGAGCCAGTGCACTTGCGCGTCGGCGACCTTCGTTTCGCCGTGCGCGGTCAGCGCGAACGTCTGGCGGCGGCACGGCGGCTCGATCCGGCCGGCCACCAGCGCCGCGCCGACGAGCGGCTTGAGCGCGCGCAGCAGCGCGGTGCGCTCGATCACCAGCACGGCCGACAGCGTCGTCATCGTCAGGCCCGGCCGGTCGCGCAGCAGCGCGAGAATGCTGTACTGCGACGGCGTCACGCCCGCCCGCGACAGATAGCGCTCGTAGAACTGCGAGATCCGGCGGGCGGCTTGCCGGACCGCGAAGCAATCGTCATCGGTGAGCGTCGTCTTGTGCATGTACACATGTTAGGGGGCAATACGGCGCGAAGCGAGCGGCGGGGCGCGATCAGATTGTTGTCATGGCTGTACCAATCGGCGTCAGGCCGCCGCGGGTACGATCCAGCCTTCGCGGTCGCAGTAGGCGGCCGTGTAGTCGATGAACGCCTTGACCTTCGCGGGCAGCAGCGCGCGGTTCGCGTAGGCGAGCTTGATCTCGACGAACGCGTCGACGAGATCGGCGTTCGGCAGCAACTGTACGAGCGCGCCCGATGCGAGTTCGGCCTGAACGAGCGTTTTCGGCACGACGCCGATCCCGAAGTCGTGCATCACCATCTCGCGATTGAAGACGGGGCTGTTCGACGAGATGTCGAAGCGGAACGGCACGGTCAGCAGGTCGCCATCGACGCGGAACGACAGCGCGGGCCGGCGCAGCGACGGCGACATCGGCACGAACGGATGGTCGGCGAGATCGGCCGGCGCGGCCGGGTGCGGATGGGCGCGCAGGTAGGCCGGCGTCGCGACGATCACGAGCGGAATCCGCTCGACCAGCCGCACGACGGTCGATTCGTTCGTCAGCATGTACGGCACGACGATGGCGATGTCGTAGCCTTCGCCGACGAGATCGATGGGCCGCTCGGTCAGCGTCACGTCGAGGCGCACCTTCGGGTGCGTGGCCTTGAAGCCGGCGATCAGCGGCACCAGCCGGTTCAATGTGGCCGTCGTGTGCGCGACGAGCCGCAGCAGGCCTTCGGGCTCGCGCGTTGGCGCCTGCGCTTCCGCTTCGAGCGAGTCGAGTTCGTCGAGCACGGCCGCGCAGCGCTCGTAGATGCGCTCGGCCGTTTCGGTCAGCGACACCTGGCGCGTGGTCCGGTGCAGCAGCCGGCTGCCGAAGCGCGCTTCCAGATCCGCGACCGCACGCGACACGACAGGCCGCGCGAGGCCGTGCATGTCGGCGGCGCGCGTGAAGCTGCGCATCTCCACCACCGACCGGAAAATCCGCAGCTTGTCGATGTAGTCCATGTCCGTCTCCTTGACGCGAGGGCCGGCCACCGGCCTTGTTACGGCGGAGTGTACATTGACTTTATGCATATGCACATATAAATTGCCAAGCATGAACGACACCTCGATTGCCCAGGCGTGCAACTGCCTCGCGCTGCGTCAGGCGGCGCGCTTCGTCACGCAACTGTACGAGCGCCATCTGGCCCCGGTTGGCGTCACGCCGGCCCAGTTCTCGATCATGGCGAACCTGACGCGCAGGCCGGGCCTGCTGATGAGCGAACTCGCCGATGCGCTCGTGATGGATCGCACGACGCTGCTGCGCGCACTGAAGCCGCTGCAGCGCGACGGGTTCGTCGCGACGGCCGCCTCCGAGCACGATGCGCGCGCGCATGCGCTGAGCCTCACGAAGCTGGGCGAGCGCACGTTCGCGCAGGCTCTGGTCGCATGGCAGGCCGCGCAGGACGAATTCGAGACGCAGTTTGGCCGTGACCGCGCGAAGGCGCTGCGCGACGAACTGTTCAGTGTGACCGCGGAACGCTAGACGGCGCGGCGGCAAACTGGAGCGGAATTCGAGCCATTGCCCACTTCGGTGGCGTTCAAGAGCGGAAATTGGTTTTAGAAACTGTCCGGATCGATGGTGATCTGGACAGTTTTTATTTCCAGTTGTAGAGTCCCCTGACGGATTTCACGGGCCGGCGCCGCCGGCACGCGTCAGAGGAGCCACCGATGCTGCAGTTGAGTGACCGCGACAGCGCGATGCTGCGCGGGGATTTCGGCGAGGGCGTCGCGCGTGCGATGCGGATCGTCGCGCGCACGGCGCAAGTGATGTCCGCGCCGCACCTGATCGACATCACGTCCGCGCATATCGACGGCTGTCTGTACCACGGCCAGACCAGCCTCGACTTCGTCGAGTATTTCGTCGACACCGGCGCGAAGGTCGCGGTGCCGACCACGCTGAACGTCGGGTCGCTCGACCTGATCCATCCCGAGCTGTACCACGGCGACCGCACGATCCAGCGCGACGCGCAGCGCCTGATGGATGCGCATCTGCAACTCGGCTGCGAATCGAGCTTCACGTGCGCGCCTTACCAACTGAAGAACCGTCCCGCGAAAGGCGAGCAGATTGCCTGGGCCGAATCGAACGCGATCGTGTTCGCGAACTCGGTGCTCGGCGCGCGGACGAGCCGGTACGGCGATTTTCTCGACCTGGCTGCCGCGATCACCGGGCGTGCGCCGTATGCGGGGCTGCATGTCGAAGCGAACCGTGCCGCACGGATCGTATTCAACGCACCGGACTTCAGCCACCTGTCGTCGCGCGACATCTATTTCGCCGCGCTTGGGCTGCTGATCGGCAGGATCGCGGGCGCGGTCGTGCCGGCGATCGTCGGGCTGCCGGCGGACACCACCGAAGACGAACTCAAGGCGCTGGGCGCGGCTGCCGCGTCGAGCGGTGCCGTCGCGTTGTTCCATGCAGTCGGCGTGACCCCCGAGGCGTCGACGCTCGATGCCGCGTTGCACGGGCAAGCGGCGCAACGCACGGTCGACGTCACGATGGCCGATCTCGACGCGATTCGTCACACGCTGAACCACGGCGCGGCCGGCGACGCGCTCGTCGCGGTGGCGCTCGGCACGCCGCATTTCTCGCTGGCCGAATTTCGCACGCTCGATACCTTGCTCGATGCGTTCGACGGCAAGCCGGCCTGCGATTTCTACGTGAACACGAGCCGGTTCATCCTGTGGGAACTGGAGGAGGCCGGCCTCGCGGAGAAATTCGCTGCGCGCGGCATCCAGATCGTCGTCGATACCTGCACGTACATCACGCCGGTGATGAAACAACTGTCGGGGCTGGTGATGACCAATTCGGGGAAATGGGCGTCGTATGCGCCTGCGAACATCGGCGTGACGGTCGCGTACGGCAGCATGCGCGAATGCGTGCGTTCGGCGTATGAAGGAAAGGTGCGATTCGATGACTGAAGCGACGGGCAAGCTGTTGACGGGCGACACGCTCGTGCCGGGCAGAGCATGCGCGCGGCCGTTCGTGCTCGACAAGCCGCTCAGCTTCTGGGGCGGTTACGACTCCGGCGCGGGAAAGATCGTCGATCGCGGGCATCCGCAGGCCGGCGCGAGCCTCGCCGGCAAGGTGATGGTGATGCCGCACGCGAAAGGCTCGAGCTCGAGCAGCAGCGTGCTCGCGGAAGCCGTGCGCAACGGCACGGGGCCGGTCGGGATCGTGCTGAAGGAGCGCGACCTGATCATCTCGATCGGCGCGATCGTGGCCGCCGAACTGTATGCGATCGCGGTGCCGGTGGTGTGCGTGACCGATGACGTGTACGACGCGATCGTCGCAGCGACGGGGGAGGTGCGGATCGAAGCGGCCGAGGGCGACGGCGGTGCGAGGATCTATCTCGGCGACGCGGAACCCGACGCCGGCTTTCCCAATCCGCCTGCTGCCTCCCGGTAAGCACTCGGCGTCTGCCCGGCCCAGCGCCGGAACGCACGTGTGAAATTCGCCGGATCGGTGAATTGCAGCCGCTCGGCGATGGTCTTCAGGTCGAGATCCGACGCGGCGAGCAACTGCTTCGCGTCGCGAAACCGCGCTTCGTCGAGCAGTTGCCGATAGCTCGAACCGGCTTCCTCCAGCCGGCGCCGCAGCGTACGCGTTGACACGAGCAGCGCATCGGCGAGTGTCTCCGGCCCCGGGTAGGCGCCGGCCCCGCGTGCCAGCTCCGCGCGCACGCGTTCGACGAGATCGCCTTCCTCCTGGCGCACCTGCGCGTACTCGCGCTCCACCTGCACGAGCGCCTGCCGATGCGCGACTTCGTCGGCGAGCGGCAGCGGCCAGTCGAGCACGTCGTGCGCGATCCACAGCGCGTTGGCGGCGCAGCCGAATTCGACCGGCGGCAACTGGCCGCGATAGCGCGCGAAATAGGGCGGCTCCGGCCACGCGAATTGCAGCTGGATCGGCGGCGACGCGCGCCCGGCCCATTGCGAGATGTTCTGCGCGAGCCCGGTCAACACGAACTCGAACATCACGTGATGCTGCAGCACGGGGCTGGCCTGCACGCCGTGCAGTTCGAGCGTCGCGCCGCGTGCGTCTTCCTCGTAGGTCAGCCGATATTGGCGGTTGCGCATCCGGAAGTAGCGCTGCGTGACGGACAGTGCCTCGCGGATGTCCCGCGCGGTCAGCGTCGCATAGCCGAGAAAGCCGTGCACGGTCGGCTTCAGCAGCAGCCCGAACGCGAGCCCGATGCCCGGATCGCCGCCGATCTCGATCGCATTGAGCACGAGCCGCCCCCATTGCGACGGCGCGACGCGCGCGTCCGGTTCGGCCAGCACCGCGTCGCGCAGGCCGGTGCCGGCGCGCACGGCGGCCAGGTCGACGCCGCGCGCGGCCAGCGCCTGCAGCAGCAGGCGCGTATAGGCGACCGGAATCGTCGGCCGGCGCAGCCCGAGGCGGTCCTTGGCGAGAGGGGAAGTCATGTCGTCTTGGCCGGAAATGACAAGCATTATGGCTGTTTGCCCCCTCACGTTCAAGGCGGCGCGCGCCTACGATGTCACGCATCGCTCATTGGCACGCATTGGCACGAACATCATGACCACGACCTTTCCCCACCTGCTCGCCCCGCTCGATCTCGGCTTCACGACGCTGAAGAACCGCGTGCTGATGGGCTCGATGCACACGGGCCTCGAGGACAGCCGCAAGACGCTGCCGCGGCTCGCCGAATATTTTGCCGAACGCGCCCGCGGCGGCGTCGGCCTGATCGTGACGGGCGGTTTCGCGCCGAACGTGGCCGGCTGGACCAAGCCGTTTGGCGGCACGCTGATGACGTCGGCCGCCGCGCGGCGGCATCGCCAGATCACGGAGGCCGTGCACGCGGAAGACGGCAAGATCGCGCTGCAGATCCTGCATACGGGCCGCTACGGCTATCACCCGTTCGCGGTCGCGCCGTCGAAGATCAAGTCGCCGATCTCGCCGTTCGCGCCGCACGAACTGAGCGCGGGCGGCGTCGAGCGGCAGATCCGCGCGTTCGTCCGCTGCGCGAAGCTCGCGCGTGAAGCCGGGTATGACGGCGTCGAGATCATGGGCTCCGAGGGCTACCTGATCAACCAGTTCATCTCGATGCACACGAACAAGCGCACCGACCAGTGGGGCGGTTCGTACGAGAACCGCATCCGGCTGCCGATCGAGATCATCGAGCGCACGCGCGAAGCGGTCGGCCGCGATTTCATCCTGATCTACCGGCTGTCGATGCTCGACCTGATTCCGGACGGCAGCGACTGGAGCGAAACCGTGCAGCTCGCGAAGGCCGTCGAGCGCGCGGGCGCAACGATCATCAACACGGGGATCGGCTGGCACGAGGCGCGCGTGCCGACGATCGCGACGTCGGTGCCGCGCGGCGCGTTCGCGTGGGTGACGAAGAAGATGAAGGGCGAGGTCGGCATTCCGCTCGTGACGACCAACCGGATCAACCGTCCCGAAGTGGCCGAGCAGATCCTCGCGGACGGCTGCGCGGACATGGTGTCGATGGCGCGCCCGCTGCTCGCGGATGCCGAGTTCGTAGTCAAGGCCGCGCAGGGCCGCGCCGACGAGATCAATACCTGCATCGGCTGCAACCAGGCGTGTCTCGATCATGCGTTCAAGAACAAGATCGCGTCGTGCCTGCTGAATCCGCGCGCGTGCCACGAGACGGAGCTGAAATACACGCCCGCCGCGCAGCCGAAGCGCATCGCGGTGGTCGGCGCGGGGCCGGCCGGGCTCGCATGCTCGACCGTGCTCGCGCAGCGCGGCCATCAGGTCGACCTGTTCGACGGCGCGGCCGAGATCGGCGGCCAGTTCAACATGGCGAAGCGGATTCCGGGCAAGGAAGAGTTTCACGAAGCGCTGAGCTACTTCGGCCGCCAGGTCGAGCTGACCGGCGTGAATCTGCACCTGAACCGCCGCGTCGACGCGAGCGACCTGATCGCGGGCGGCTACGACGAGATCGTGCTTGCGACCGGCGTCGCGCCGCGCGACCCGAAGATTCCGGGGCAGGACGGGCCGAACGTGCTCAGCTACATCGACGTGCTCGCGGGCAGGCAGCCGGTCGGCCGGCGTGTCGTGGTGGTCGGCGCGGGCGGGATCGGCTTCGATGTCGCCGAGTATCTGGTGCAGGAGGGTGAATCGCCGGCGCTCGATCTGGACGAGTGGAAGGCCGAGTGGGGCGTGACCGACCCGGCCGCGACGCGTGGCGGCGTGACGCGCGCGCAGGTGACGGCGCCGGCACGCGACGTGACGCTGCTGCAGCGCAAGGCCGCGCCGCTCGGCAAGGGGCTCGGCAAGACGACCGGCTGGATTCACCGCGCGACGCTGAAGATGAAGCAGGTGAAGATGATTGGCGGCGTGAACTATGAACTGATCGACGCGCGCGGGTTGCATGTGTCGTACGGCGAGCAGCGCACCGATCACGAGCTGATCGAGGCCGACACGATCGTGCTCTGCACGGGCCAGGAGCCGCAGCGTGCGCTGCTCGCGCCGCTACAGGCGGCCGGGCGCTCGGTGCACCTGATCGGCGGCGCGGAACTGGCCGCCGAACTCGACGCGAAGCGCGCGATCGATCAGGGCTCACGGCTCGCGGCGCGGTTGTAACGGGTGGTTGCTGCGGCGTCCGTGACGATGTTCGTCGCTTGACGGCGCGACGAACCACAATTTGCCATCTGATCCGCCGATCCGCCGATCCGCGCGCGCATGTGGTCAATGTAGCGGGTGTCCCGCGCCACCACGCAACGTGGCGGCACGATCCCGGCAAGCGCGAGCGGCCGGCGTCGGCGCCGTTCAGGCCGCTTCGGCCCGTTCTTCCTCTTCCGCGTCGAGCATCGCCTTGACGATCAGATAGATGGCCGGCAGGTCGTCATCGTCGCGGCGCCAATCGACCGGTTCCTCGACGTCCGCGGCGACCAGGCGGCTGTCGCGCAGCCGGATGAACGCGTCGACGACGGCCGGCTCGTTGCGGTTCAGGAAGCCGGCATTCGAGAATGCCAGCTCTTCGACGTTCAGCAGCGCCTGCCAGCTCATCGTGCGGACGGCCGCAGGATGGGTGCGGCGCCGCAGGCCGAGCGCCCGCTGCGCGGGGCCGCCGGCGACACGCTGCAGATCGACGACCGCCCGCTGCGCGGCGCGTTCGAAGTGGACGGGGTTGAAGCCGGGTTGCTCGGGATCGAATGCGGATGCCTGGAACATGGTCGCCTCACAAAGGTCCGTCCGTCTGTGATGACGGAATTCGGGTCAAATGGTGCAAAAGCACTGTAAATATATACAGTGTTTGGCGCGGTTTCAAGCCCCGGATGAAGGATTTTGTGCGATGGCCATCGAAGTGGGCGGCCGCACCGGGCGGGCGAACGTTCTACACCGCTGCCGCGATCGTCTCCCGCAACCACCGGTGGGCCGGATCGCGATGCACGCGTTCGTGCCACAGCATCGACATTTCGTAGCCAGGCACGTCGACGGGCGCTTCCACGACCCGCAACGCGGGCACGTTGCGCACCAGCCGCTCGGGCACCATCGCGACGAGATCGGTGCTGGCGACGGCCGACATCACGAACAGGAAGTGCGGCACCGACAGCACGACGCGCCGCGTGGCGCCCACCTTCGCGAGCGCTTCGTCCGTCACGCCGAAGAAGCCGGCGCCGTCGGGCGACGTGATCACGTGCTCGAGCGTGCCGAACTGCGCGAGCGTGGGGCGCCGCTTCAGCTTCGGGTGACCGGCGCGGCCGATGAGCACGTAACGCTCGACGAACAGCGGCAGCCGCCGCATGCCGGCCGGCGATTCGTCGGTCGTGTGAAAGGCGAGGTCGATGCCGTTTCGTTCGGTATCCTGCTCGATTCTCGGCGGGACGAGCTCGACGATCGCGAGCCGCGTACCGGGCGCGGTCGAACGCAGCGCGTTCAGCGCGGGCAGGACGATCGTCGATTCGCCGTAGTCGGTCGCCGCCACGCGCCACGTGTTCTGCGCGGTGGCGGGATCGAACGGCGTGGCGGGGATCACCGCGCGTTCGATCGCTTCGATGGCGTCCCGCAACGGCTCGCGCAGCGCCTCCGCGCGCGCGGTCGGCCGCATCCCGCGCGGCCCCGGCAGCAGCAGTGGATCGCCGAACAGGTCGCGCAGCTTCTGCAACTGCACGCTCACCGACGGCTGCGACATGTTCAGCTTCTCGGCCGTGCGCGTGACGTTGTGCTCGGCGAGCAGCACGTCCAGCGTGACGAGCAGATTGAGATCGAGTCGCCTGAGATTATTCATGGATATACCTGCAATATCAGGAATTCATTTCAAATATACCTTCGATCACGGCATCCTGCAGTCATTCAATCAACGGAGTACCGAACATGAATGTGCTGATCGTCTATGCCCATCCCGAACCGCGTTCGCTGACCGGCTCGTTGCGCGACTTCACCGTCGAGCATCTCGAAGCGGCCGGCCATACGGTGCAGGTGAGCGACCTGTATGCAATGAACTGGAAGGCGGCCTTCGACGCGGACGACATGACCGGGCGTGAGCCGGACGCGCGTTTCGATCCGTCGAACGACTCGAAGCACGCGTTCGCAACCGGCACGCAGCGCGACGACATCGTGCGCGAGCAGGACAAGCTGAGGTGGGCCGATGCGGTGATCCTGCAGTTCCCGCTGTGGTGGTTCTCGATGCCGGCGATCATGAAGGGCTGGTTCGAGCGCGTGTATGCGTGCGGCTTTGCCTACGGGGTGGGCGAGCATTCCGACACGCATTGGGGCAATCGTTATGGCGAGGGTTCGTTCGTCGGCAAGCGCGCGATGGTGATCGTCACGGCAGGCGGGTGGCAGTCGCATTACAGCCCGCGTGGCATCAACGGACCGATCGACGACGTGCTGTTCCCGATCCAGCACGGGATGCTGTATTACCCGGGCTTCTCCGTGCTGCCGCCGTTCGTGATCTACCGCTCGGGGAAGATGAACGAAGCACGCTTCGACGAAACGCGTGCGGCGCTCGGCCAGCGTCTGGATGAGCTTTGGACCACGCAGCCGATCCCGTTCCGGCGCCAGAACATGGGCGATTACGAGATTCCGGCGTTGACGCTGAAGGACGAGATCGCACCGGGGAAGGTGGGGTATGCGGCGCATCTGACGCACGAGGCTTGATGGCGGATGGCGGGCCCGCGCGCACACGCGACGCGCGGGCATATCGACACATGCGCTCGAATCAAGTAGTTTCCGGGGATCGACGCGATTCGTCTGCACAATGGGCCGGCGTGGCCCGCGCAGCGAATCGGTCTCGACGGAGAACTACAACCATGTCTTTCGAACAACCGGGCCAGGCAGAACCGATCGATGACCCGCGCGCGCCGCTGCTGATCGCACTCGAAGCCGGCGGCTATCTGACGGAGGAGCAGGCGGCACGCGTCACCCAGCGTCTGCGGGACGCACCGGCCGAGCTTCCCGATACCGATTCCGTGCGCGTCATGCTCGACTGGCTGATCGCCGAGGGCTACACGACGGCCGACGCCGAGGCGAAAGCGACGCATGAGCTGCTGGACGGCCACTATGCGACCGGCAACGCGAAACTCATCCTGCTGACGGTGCTGGAGGAGATCGACCCGCCGCGGTTCGAACAGCGTCGGAACGAAACGGTCGCATCGATGCAGCGCGAGCAAAAGAAGAAGCAGATGCTGATCGGCTTCGGCGGCCTGGCTGCCGCGCTCGCGGTGGGCGCCTACCTGTTGTGGCCCGCATCGGCGCCCGCGTGCGGCGCGTCGAGCACCACCAAGGCGCTGAATTCGCTGTTGTTCGACGCGCGCAGGGACATGATGCTCAAGAACCCGATGCAGATGCTCGACCAGGGCAGCAAGTCGTTTCCGCACGTCAGCAACCCGCGTGAAGTCGGCTACGACGAGGCCAATCGCGCGCGCGGCTGCCTGGTGGACGTGAGTATCGCCGACGAGCAAGCGACGATCGGCTATGTGGTCCGGCACGACGACAAGGACAAGAGCGCCTTTGTCGTGCAGATGTTCCCGCCCGAGTACGTGACGGTTCGCTACAGTGCGCAGGGCCTCAATCCGAAGCTCGGCGCACCGCTCGGCCGCGACGTCATCAGCACGGCCTTCATGGCGGGCGTCGCGCAATTCGACAAGGCGGTGTCGGCGCGCATGCCGAGCTACGGCAAGCCGATGTTCGGCGACGACAAGCCGACGACGCTGACGAGCAACGTGCTGGGCGTCATGCCGGCCGCCGACTGCCGGCAGATCGACGGCGACCACGTGTCGTGTCCGCTGCTGATCGATTATCGCGATCGGCTGCTCGGCGCGATCGGCGCGCCGTCGATGCTGCAGTTGAAGGGCGATTTCACGTTCGTCAAGGACGGCAGCGGCTGGAAAACCACCGACGATTTCGACAAGACGCTGATGGAGGCGATCGTCGCGCGACGCATCGCGAAGGTGTACGGCGATGAAGCCGCCGACAAGATGGATGCGCAGAAGTAAGCCGCGCGGCAACCCGATTCACCGCTGCGGATGACGCAATGAAACGAGCGGCCTGCGAGGCAATCGCAGGCCGCCCGTGTCGTCAGTGCTCGACCGCCTGCTTAGCGATCGTCTTCCCGTACCGAAGACGGATGCCGGCACAGCGCCCGAACTTCCATTTCCATATACGGGAACAGCGGCAGCTGGCTCAGCAGGTCATGCAGTTGTTGCACGCTTTCGACGTCGAAGATGCTGACGTTCGCATACTGCCCGGCGATCCGCCACAGATGCCGCCAGGTCCCTTCGTTCATCAACCGCTGGCACATCGCCTTTTCTTCCGCCTTCAGCGTGGCCGCCTTGACCGGATCCATGTCCGTCGGCAGACGGACGGTCATTTCCACATGAAACAGCATCCTGCACTCCTTGCGTTATCGGTTCGTCGAATCGGAAGGCCGCTCACGCCTGCGCGCGGGCCCGCTCGACGTCGCTGCCCGGCACGTCCTGCTGTTCCTTGAGCAGCGAGAAATCGAAGTCGATCAGCGCGAACTGCCCGTCGACGCCATACGGCTTGCCTTCCGCGCCTTCGGCCTGCTTCACCGGCGGGATCAACCCGTCGCGCGTCGCGAAGGCGAAGTCGTCCCACAGATGCGGATCGCCATCGATGTTGATCTGCGTCGTCAGCTTACGATAACCGTCCGCCGAAACGAAGAAGTGAATGTGCGCCGGACGATGGCCGTGGCGGCCGAGCTGGTCGAGCAGTTGCTCGGTCTTGCTGCCCGGCGGCACGCTGTAGCCGACCGGCAGCACGCTGCGGAAGCTGTAGCGGCCATCGGCATCGGTGCGGATCGAGCGACGCAGGTTGAACGCGGGCTGCGACTGATCGAAGTACGAGTAGTTGCCGAGATGGTTCGCGTGCCACACCTCGACCAGCGCGTTCGCGAGCGGCGCGCCGTCCTGACCGAGCACCTGGCCGCGCATGATGAGCGTCTGGCCCGGATCGGTGCCGTCGTCCAGACGTGCATGGCCGACCGATTCCGGCGCACCGGCGACGTACAGCGGCCCTTCGATCGTGCGCGGCGTGCCGCCCTGGATGCCGGCCTTTTCCTCGGCTTCGTCCATGCGCACGTCGAGGAAGCGCTCGAGGCCGAGGCCCGCGGCGATCAGCCCGAATTCGCGGCCGGCTTCGTTCAGGTAGTTCAGCGCCGTCCAGAATTCGCTCGGCTGCACGTCGAAGTCCTCGATCGTGTAGCAGATGTCCTGCACGATCCGGTTGACGATCGCGCGCACGCGCGGGTTGCCCGGCTTTTCTGCGGCGTCGTCGAAGGTCTTCAGCAGTGCGTCGATGGCTTGCTTGTTCATCTGTGTCTCCGGTTTCGGTTGTCGTGTGGGGATCAGCGGGCGTCGCGTCGCATCCGTTCGATGCGGGCCCAGTCGAAGGTGATGCCGAGGCCGGGCGCTGCCGGCAGGTGCAGCTTGAAATCCTCGTAACGCAGCGGCTCGACGAGGATTTCCTCGGTGAGCAGCAGCGGGCCGAACAGTTCGGTGCCCCATTTCAGCGAGTCGAACGTGCTGAACAGTTGCGCGGACGCCATCGTGCCGGCCGCGCCCTCGAGCATCGTGCCGCCGTACAGTTCGATGCCGGCCGCCGCCGCGATCGACGCGACGCTCGCCGCGCCCTGCAGGCCGCCCGATTGCGCGATCTTCACCGCGAACACGTCGGCCGCGCGGTCCTGCGCGAGCGCGAACGCATCGACGGGGCCGTGCAGCGCCTCGTCGGCCATGATCGGCACCTGCGCAAGTTGCGTGAGGCGTTTCAGCCCCGCGCGGTTGGTCGCGGCGATCGGCTGCTCGACGAGGCTCACGCCCGCTTCCGCAAGCCGTGCGCCGGCCCAGATCGCATCGGTCTCGCTCCATGCCTGGTTCACGTCGACGCGCACGTCGCCGCGCTCGCCGAGCGCGCGCTTGATCGCGATCACGTGCGCGACGTCGTCGGCCACGGCGTTCGAGCCGATCTTCAGCTTGAACGCGCGGTGGCGACGGGCGTCGAGCATCGCTTCGGCTTCCGCGATGTCGCGCTGCGTGTCGCCGCTCGCCAGCGTCCATGCGACGTCCACCGCATCGGTCCGGCGGCCGCCGAACAGCTCGGACAGCGGCACGCCGAGGCGGCGCGCCTGCGCGTCGAACAGCGCGGTCTCGATCGCGCATTTTGCGAAGCGGTTGCCCTGGAACAGCTTGCGGGCGCGCGCCAGCGCGGCGCCTGGACGCGTCGCGTCCATGCCCTGCAGCAGCGGTGCGAAGTAGGTGTCGATGTTGACCTTGATGCTTTCGGGGCTCTCCTCGCCATACGCGAGACCGCCGATGGTCGTCGCCTCGCCGACGCCTTCGATACCGTCCGTGCATCGAACACGCACCAGCACGAGGGTCTGGCAATTCATCGTGGCGACGGACAATTTGTGGGGCCGAATCGTCGGCACGTCGACGAGCAGCGTCTCGATGCGTTCGATGGTGGCGGCAGTTGCTATCATGCGATTCCTCCTGTTGGTGCACATGGTAGGAATTCCCGCCCCGCGTCGTCCAACACTCTTTCCGACTACTTCCATACCTTTGAGGCATGAAATGGAATTGCGTCAGCTCCGCTACTTCATCGCCGTCGCCGAGGAAATGAACATCACGCGGGCGGCCGAGCGGCTGCACATGACGCAGCCGCCGCTGAGCCGCCAGCTCCAGGCGATCGAGGACGAGATCGGGTTGCCGCTGTTCGAGCGCGGTGCGCGGCCGCTGAAACTGACGGATGCGGGGCGCGTGTTCTATGCGCAGGCGAAGCGCCTCGTCGACCAGGCCGACGAGCTCGGCCCGCTGACGCGGCGGCTCGCGCAGCTGTCGGAGCGGATCGTGATCGGCTTCGTGCCGTCGACGCTGTACGGCGCGCTGCCGGACGTGATCCGCGCGTTTCGCGAGGCGCAGCCGGACGTCGAGCTGTCGCTGATCGAAATGTTCACGCTCGAACAGCTCGGCGCGTTGAAGGGCGGGCGGATCGACGTGGGGTTCGGCCGGCTGCGGTTCGACGACGATCAACTGGTGCGCGAGGCGCTGATCGAGGAAAAGCTGATCGCGGCGCTGCCGGTCGGGCATCCGCTCGCCGATCCGGCCCGGCCGCTGACGCTCGCGGATATCGCGAACGAGACGCTGATCGTCTATCCGAGCACGCCGCGGCCGAGCTTTGCCGATCAGCAGCTGTCCGCGCTGCGCGACGGCGCGCTGGTGCCGGCGGCCGTTCACGAGGTGCGCGAGCTGCAGACGGCGCTCGGGCTCGTGGCCGCGCAGGTCGGCGTGTCGCTGGTGCCGGAGAGTGTGGAGGGGGTGCGGGTGAAGGGCGTGGTCTACCGGCGGTTGCCGGAGCCGGCCGCGACGTCGCCGATCATCATGAGCCGCCGGCTGCACGGCGAAAGCGCCGCCACGGCGGCGTTTTGCGCGATTGCGCGGGAGATGATCGTGCCGGTGGCGTAACGATCGCTATTGTTTTCGCAGATCGCAACTAACGGTCTGTCTCGGCAGGCGCAGGCAAAGGCGGGGAGGGCGTCGCGGTTTCAGGTCGTGCCGTGCAACGTCGCGACCGGCCAGGCAAGCCGCCGGGCGCGCGAGCATACGCGGCGCTAGCGCTTCCCGTCGAGCGTTTCCGACGGCGATTCCCCGAACTTTTCCCGATACGCGATCGCGAACCGCCCAAGGTGCGTAAACCCGCAATCGAGCGCGACATCGGCGATCCGCCGGTCGGACACCGCGCCGCGCAGCAGCTCGCGCGCATGGTCGAGCCGCGTCGCGCGCAGGTATTGCATCGGGCTCATCCCGCGGAACTGCAGGAACGCGTCGCGCAGCGTCCGTTCCGGCACGTTGGCGGCCTGGACGATATCGGCGAGTTGCAGCGGCTGCGTGTAGTGCGCGTTCACGAATTCCTGCGCGCGCCGGACGAAACCCGGCGCCGGGTCGCGGTGCGACGCCCGCAGCACGGACGGTGGGTGGCCTTCGATCAGCAGGTCGATCAGCAGGTGTTCGAGCTGCGATGCGACGCGCGGGTTCGCGTTCGCGCGTTCGAGCAATTCAGGTGAGCGTGCGACCAGCATCAGTTGCTGGCGCCATGCGGCGAGCGCGGCGTCGCTGACATGCAGCACCGGATCGAGTGTCGCGCGCGGGTCGCCCGTCAGCGAGCCGACGGTCGCCGCGTCGATGCGCAGCACGAACTGCTCGCAATCGGCGGACAGCACCGCGTCGAAGCGCTCGCCGGGGGCGCACAGCACGCCCGTCTGGCCGTCGACGCCGAGCTGCCGGCCCATCGCGCGCACCTCGGCCTGGCCGGACAGGCAGAACATCAGCAGGTAATAGCCGTCGACCGCGTCGACCTGCACGCGCATCGCGTCGCCGAACGCGATCGTGCCGATCCCGAGCCCGCCCAGCTTGACGAAATCCATGTGCGACGCACCATGCGTGCGGCCGCTCGGCAGCAGCGCGTGCGGCTGCATCACGCGCGAGATCCGCTCGCGCGTCTCGTCGAGATCGCGGGATTCGAACAGCCGGTGCGCGCGCAGCGCGAGCGGCTCGAACGACGTTGGGGACATGGGCCTCAGCCTTGGTATGGGCGACGTGCGCTTCGATCCGATCAATGGGTCGCGATCGTGCGCAGGGTCGTGTGTGCCGTCATGCTAGCGCAGAAATCCGCCGAAAGTGGATATTGCACCGCCGCAATCGCACTTTCCGGATAGACGGCGAATATTAGCTTTTCAAAAATCGGCTCCATGCATTCAACGAAACGGATCGACCAGGAGTCCGACATGGAGCAGACAGAATCCCCCGTCGTTTTCGCCGCGCGCGGCGACGCGTCCGACGTGACCTTTCCGCACGACGACGGCTCGCGCGTGCCGTACAAGGTGTTCAGCTCGCGCGCGGTCTACGATCGCGAACAGGAACGCATCTTCCGCGGCCCGACGTGGAACTTCGTCGCGCTGGAAGCGGAAATCCCGAACGCCGGCGACTTCAAGAGCACGTTCGTCGGCGATACGCCGGTGGTCGTCACGCGTACCGAGGACGGCACGCTTTCCGCGTGGGTGAACCGCTGCGCGCACCGCGGCGCGCAGGTGTGCCGCAAGTCGCGCGGCAACGCGAGCTCGCATACGTGCGTCTATCACCAGTGGAGCTTCGACAATTCGGGCAACCTGCTCGGCGTGCCGTTCCGGCGCGGCCAGAAGGGGATGTCCGGGATGCCGGCCGACTTCGACCCGAAGCAGCACGGGCTGCGCAAGCTACGTGTCGACAGCTATCGCGGGCTCGTGTTCGCCACCTTCAGCGACGACGTGATGCCGCTGCCCGAGTATCTCGGCGAGCAGATGCGCCCGTGGATCGACCGGATCTTCCACAAGCCGATCGAGTATCTCGGCTGTACGCGCCAGTATTCGAAGTCGAACTGGAAGCTGTACATGGAGAACGTGAAGGATCCGTATCACGCGAGCATGCTGCACCTGTTCCATACGACCTTCAACATCTTCCGCGTGGGGATGAAGGCGCGCTCGATTCCGGATGCGAACCACGGGCTGCACAGCATCATCACGGTGACGAAGACCGGTGACGACACGTCGGCCGCGTACAAGCAGCAGAACATCCGTTCGTTCGACGAAGGCTTCCATCTGGAGGACGAATCGATCCTCGATCTCGTGTCGGAATACGACGAGGACTGCACGAACCATATCCAGCCGATCTTCCCGCAGCTCGTGATCCAGCAGATCCACAACACGCTGGTCGCACGCCAGATCCTGCCGAAAGGCCCCGACAACTTCGAACTGATCTTCCACTTCTTCGGCTACGCGGACGATACGCCCGAGCTGCGCGCGCTGCGCATCAAGCAGGCGAACCTCGTCGGGCCCGCGGGCTATATCTCGATGGAGGACACGGAGGCGACCGAGCTCGTGCAGCGCGGCACGGTGCGCGACGGCGACGCGACGTCGGTGATCGAGATGTCGCGCGGCAATCCGGACCAGCAGGACACGGTGATCACCGAAAGCCTGATCCGCAAGTTCTGGGTCGGCTACCAGAAGCTGATGGGCTATTGAAGCGGGAGCGCGGAATGATGGAAAACCTGACGGAAGACATGAAGACGTGGTTCGAGATTTACATGCTCCAGAACCGCTATATCGGGCACCTCGACAACAACCGGCTCGAAGCATGGCCGACGATGTTCACCGAGGACTGCACGTACGAAATCGTGCCGAAGGAAAACGCCGACCTCGGGCTGCCGGTCGGGATCGTCCACTGCACGAACCAGCGGATGCTGCGCGACCGCGTGGTGTCGCTGCGGCACGCGAACATCTACGAAGAGCATACGTACCGGCACATGACGTCGGGCCTGACGATCGTTGCGGAACGTGACGGCGAGATCGACACGGAAAGCAACTACGTCGTCGTGCAGACGCGCAGCAACGGCGAGTCGAACGTGTACCAGGCCGGCAAGTACTACGACACGGTCGTGCGCACGCCGGACGGGCTGCGCTACAAGACCAAGCGGGTGATCTACGACACGTCGCGCGTGCAGACGCTGCTCGCCACCCCGATCTGATACGGATGCAAGGAACAGACATGACCGAAGCAACGCTCGCCGAGTGGCATCCGCTTGGCGCTTTCGACGAATTCTCCGAAGACGAACCGGCGGCGCGGGTCGCCGGCCAGAAGCCGATCGCCGTGTTCCGGATCGGCGACGAACTGTTCGCGATGCACGACCTCTGCACGCACGGCCATGCGCGGCTGTCCGAAGGCTATGTGGAGGATGGCTGCGTCGAATGTCCGCTGCACCAGGGGCTGATCGACATCCGCACCGGCGCG
Source organism: Burkholderia sp. Ac-20349 (assembly GCF_017104865.1). NCBI lineage: Bacteria > Pseudomonadati > Pseudomonadota > Betaproteobacteria > Burkholderiales > Burkholderiaceae > Burkholderia > Burkholderia sp. Ac-20349. Next base: position 13,685 of record NZ_JAAGPM010000083.1, on the reverse strand, counting down.
CCGAAATGCGCGCCGATCACCGAACCGGTGCGGACCTATCCGATCCGGATCGTCGACGGGCAGGTGGAAGTCAATGTCGGCTGATCCGTTCGTGATCGTCGGCGCCGGCCACGCAGCGCGGCGCACGGCCGAAGCGCTGCGCGAACGCGACACCGCGGCGCGCATCGTGATGATCGGCGCGGAACGCGAGCTGCCGTACGACCGGCCCGCGTTGTCGAAGGATGCGCTGCTGAGCGATGGCGGCGAGCAGCGTGCGTTCGTGCGCGATGCCGCGTGGTATGACGCGCAGCGTATCGAGCTGCGGCTCGGCACGCGTGTCGATGCGATCGAGCGGGAGGCGCAGCGCGTGCGGCTCGACGACGGCGCAACGCTGCCCTATGCGCGGCTCGTGCTCGCGACGGGCTCGCGGGTACGCACGTTCGGCGGGGCGATCGACGAAGGCGTCAAGCCGCATTACGTCCGTACCGTCGACGATGCGCGTGCGTTGCGCGCGCAGCTTTCGCCGGGCCGTCGAGTGGCGGTGCTCGGCGGCGGTTTCATTGGCCTCGAGGTCGCCGCGGCGGCGCGTCAGCTCGGTTGCGACGTGACGGTGATCGATCCGGCGCCGCGCTTGCTGCAGCGTGCGTTGCCGGAGGTGGTCGGCGCGTACGCGCATCGGTTGCACGATGCACGCGGCGTGATCTTCCAGATGGCGACGCTGCCGCGTGCGATCCGTCGCGCACCGGGTGGCGGCGCGATTGTCGAGACCGATCGTGGCGACGTGCCGGCTGATCTCGTCGTGGTCGGCATCGGTGTGGTGCCCAATGCCGAGCTGGCACAGGCGGCGGGGCTCGAGGTCGACAACGGGATCCGCGTCGACGCACGCTGCCGCACGGTCGATCCCGCGATCTTCGCGGCGGGCGAGGTGACGATGCACTTCAATCCGCTGCTCGGGCGTCACGTGCGGATCGAATCGTGGCAGGTCGCCGAAAACCAGCCGGCCGTCGCGGCCGCGAACCTGCTCGGCGCCGACGAGACTTATGCCGAGTTGCCGTGGCTGTGGTCCGATCAATACGACTGCAACCTGCAGATGCTCGGGCTGTTCGGCAGCGAACGCGAGATCGTCGTGCGCGGCGATCCCGCGAACGGGCCGTTCACGGTGTTCGGGCTGGGCGATGACGGCAGGATCGTCGCGGTGGCCGCCGCGAACCTGGGGCGCGACATCGGTGCATCGCGCCGGCTGATCGCGGCGGGGGCGATGCCGGACCCGGTGAAGCTCGCCGATCCGGCCGTGAACCTGAAGACGTTTCTGTAGCACGCGCATGGTGATCCGGCCCGGCTGGCGGTGACGACGCCGGCCGGCATCGTGCGCGCCCCGCCGGTTCGTGCCGGCGGGGCGCGGCCGGAGCGATGCGCGTCGCAATGTTTGTCGGCAACACCGCAACCGGTGCATATTAGCGGCATCGTTCGCCCGACCGTTGCCCATGACGCCAGACAAAGCCCTCGAACTGAAACGCAGCAAGCGCCGCGCGCTATGGCTGCTGCTGGCCGCCGTCGCGGTGTTCGTCACGACGATCCTGCTGCCGCGCGGCCCGTGGGTCGACGGCATCAAGGCCGTGGCCGAAGCCGCGATGGTCGGCGCGCTCGCCGACTGGTTCGCGGTGGTCGCGCTGTTCCGCCGCGTGCCGATCCCGTTCGTGTCGCGCCATACCGAGATCATTCCGAAGAACAAGGACAAGATCGCCGACAACCTCGCGGTGTTCGTGCGCGAGAAGTTCCTCGGCCCCGACGCGCTTGCCGCGCAGATCCGCCAGCACGATCCCGCGCAGAAACTCGGTGCGTGGCTCGGCGAGCCGGCGAACACCGAGGCGCTCGGCAGCTATGTGACGAAGCTGATGAGCTTCGCGCTCGACATGACCGACGACGCACGGATCCAGTCGTTCGTGCACGACGCGTTTCGCGCGGTGATCGACCGGGTCGACCTGTCGCAATCGGCCGGCGCGGTCCTCGACACGCTGACGAAGGACGGCCGCCACCAGGCGCTGCTCGACGACGCGATCGAGCAGGTGGTCGACGTGCTCGACAAGGAGGAGAACCGCGAGGTGATCGCCGGCTTCATCGTCGAATGGCTGAAGACGCAGTACCCGAAGGTCGAGAAGATCATGCCGACGCAGTGGTTCGGCGAGAACGGCGCGCGGATGCTGGCGAACGCGGTGAGCCGCGTGCTGGAAGGCGTGGCGGCCGACCCCGAGCACGAACTGCGGCAGCGCTTCGACCGGACGGTCGTGCGGCTGACCGAGCGGTTGAAGCACGACCCCGCGTTCATCGCGAAGGGCGAGGAGATCAAGCACTATATCCGCGACGGCGCTGCGTTCAACGAGTACGTGCGCGACCTGTGGGATCAGTTGCGCGCGTGGCTGAAGGCCGATCTCGCGCGCCCGGATTCGGCGCTGCACCGGCAGGCCGCGACGCTCGGCGGCTGGCTCGGCGCGCGGCTGGCGGAGAGCCCGGCATTGCGCGCGTCGCTGAACGAGCACGTCGAGAAGGCGGTGCACGAGATGGCGCCGGATTTCGCGGATTTCCTGATGCGTCACATTCGCGACACGGTGCGCAACTGGGATGCGCGCGAGATGTCGCGGCAGATCGAGCTGAATATCGGCAAGGATCTGCAATATATCCGCATCAACGGCACGCTGGTCGGCGGGCTGATCGGGCTCGGGCTGTATCTGGTGTCGCTGGTGCCGCGCTGGGCGGCCGGCTGGCTGCACTGACGCGGCCACGGGTGTCGCGCGGCGGGCGCGCCGGGCCGCGCCCGCGCATCATGCGTGCGCTTTTGCGCCGTGCAGTTGCAGGCCGAGCGCCTTGATGACCTTCAGGATCGTGCCGAAGCTCGGGTTGCCGTCGTGCGACAGCGCCTTGTACAGCCCCTCGCGCGACAGGCCCGCATCGCGGGCGACCTGCGACATGCCGCGTGCGCGCGCGATCACGCCGAGCGCGTGGGCGATGAAGGCCGGATCGTCGCCGGCTTCCTGCAGGCACGCTTCGAAGTAGTCGGCCATGTCGTCTTCGGTTTTCAGGTGGTCGGCCGAATCCCACGGCCGGGTGCTGATCTTGTCCATCGATTACTCCATGTCGAGATGCGCGAGCATCGCGTGGGCGGCGCGGATGTCGGCCGGTTGCGTCGATTTATCGCCGCCGCAAAGCAGGACGACCCAGATCGTTCCGCGCCGGACGTAGTAGACGCGATAGCCGGGGCCGTGGTCGATCCGCATCTCGACGACCGGCGAGCCGGCGGACTTCCAGTCGCCCGGATTGCCCATCGAGAGGCGGTCGATGCGTGCCTGGATGCGGCGCTTCGCGACGCGATCCGGCAGGCCGGCAAACCAGGCGTCGAAGACGTCGGTGGTCCGGATGCTGAACGTAGGCGCACAGTAGGGCATGGATTCTAGTGTGTCAACCATGGTTCACATGTCTGATGGGTTGATTGCGTTGCCGCCACAGTAGGGCCGCGCGCTGTGTTTGCGTGCTAAATGGCCGTTCGGCCGAAGTCGGGATCTTCCGAATCCGTCTACAATCAAAAACGTCTTTGCCGCCCGTGCGCGCCTGCCGCGCGCGGGCGGATCCGTTTGTCCTCCGGTATCCGGAGGCGCCGCCGCGCAGCGCGTGTTGCGTGGCGGGCAGTGCCGTGGTTTGTGTCCAGTAGGTAAAGCGTCCGCGTGCCGTAGGCCGGCGCGCGTTCTGAACGCTGCGTGTCCGTAGGCCGGGCAGGCGGCATCAACCGAGAGTCCCCCATGAAAGCATCGGATCTGTTCGTGAAGGCGCTGGAAGCCGAAGGCGTCGAGTACGTGTTCGGCATTCCCGGCGAAGAAAACCTCGATCTGCTCGAATCGCTGCGGCGATCGAAGATCAAGCTCGTGCTGACCCGGCACGAGCAGGCGGCCGGGTTCATGGCCGCCACCTACGGCCGCCTGACGGGCCGCACCGGCGTGTGTATCGCCACGCTCGGGCCTGGCGCGACCAACTTCGTGACGGCCGCCGCCTATGCGCAACTCGGCGGCATGCCGATGCTGATGATCACCGGGCAGAAGCCGATCAAGTCCAGCAAGCAGGGCCACTTCCAGATCGTCGACGTGGTCGACATGATGCAGCCGCTCACGAAGTTCACGCGGCAGATCGTGTCGATCGGCAACATCCCGTCGGCCATACGCGAGGCGTTCCGCCGCGCGGAGGAAGAGCGCCCGGGCGCCGCGCACCTCGAGCTGCCGGAAGACATCGCGCACGAGGAGGGCGACGGCAAGCCGATTCCGCGCAGCTACAGCCGCCGGCCGGTGGCCGAGGAGAAGGCGGTCGCGCATGCGGTCGACGCGATCCAGGCCGCGCGCCATCCGCTGCTGATGATCGGCGCGGGCGGCAACCGCAAGACCACCTGCAAGATGCTGCTCGAATTCGTCGACAAGACGGGCATCCCGTTCTTCACGACGCAGATGGGCAAAGGCGTGATCGACGAGACGCACCCGCTGTGGCTCGGCAACGCGACGCTGTCCGACGGCGATTTCGTGCACCGCGCGATCGAGCAGGCGGACTGCATCATCAACGTCGGCCACGACGTGATCGAGAAGCCGCCGTTCTTCATGCGTACCGACGACAAGACCGTGATCCACGTGAACTTCCTCGGCGCGCAGGTCGACCCCGTCTACTTTCCGCAGATCGAGGTGGTTGGCGACATCGCGAACGCGGTGTGGCAGATGAAAGAGGCGCTCGCGCCGCAGCCGCACTGGGATTTCGCGCGCTTCGCGATGATCAAGGAGCATTTCGACGCCCATCTGGAGAAGGGCCAGCACGATCCGCGCTTCCCGATGTACCCGGTGCGGATCGTCAACGATCTGTACAACGCATTGCCGCTCGACGGCATCGTCTGTCTCGACAACGGGATGTACAAGATCTGGTTCGCGCGCTACTGGCGCGCGCACGAGCCGAATTCGCTGCTGCTCGACAACGCGCTCGCGTCGATGGGCGCCGGCCTGCCGTCGGCGATCGCGACCAAGATCGTGCATCCGCAGCGCAAGGTGATCGCCGTGTGCGGCGACGGCGGCTTCATGATGAATTCGCAGGAGCTCGAAACGGCCGTGCGGCTGAAGCTCGACATCGTCGTGATGATCCTGCGCGACGACGCGTTCGGGATGATCCGCTGGAAGCAGGAGAACATGAACTTCCCCGATTTCGCGATGACGCTGCAGAACCCCGATTTCGTGTCGTATGCGCAAAGCTACGGCGCGCACGGGCATCGTGTCGAATCGGCCGACGATCTCGAGCCGCTGCTGCGTGAGTGCTTCTCGTCGCCGGGCGTGCACGTGATCGACGTGCCGATCGACTACTCGGACAACGAGCGCGTGCTGAATCGCGAGATCAAGCGCCTGTCGGCGCAACTCTGAATGTCCCGTTCACAGGAAGGAGTCGTTCCATGTTGAAGGAAACCTATCCGTACTACCTCGCCAACGAAGCCGTCTACGCGAACACCGATCTGGACGTGACGGACAAGTTCAGCGGCAAGGTCGCGACACGCGTCGCGCTGGCCGACGCGAAGGCCATCGACGCGGCGATCGGCGCGGCGGTCGAGGCCGCGAAGCCGATGCGCGAGCTGCCGGCCTACAAGCGGCAGGCCGTGCTCGACCATTGCGTCGCGCGCTTTCGCGAGCGCTTCGACGAGCTGGCCGAGGCGCTGTGCATCGAGGCCGGCAAGCCGATCAACGATTCGAAGGGCGAAGTGACGCGTCTGATCGACACGTTCCGCGTGGCGTCCGAAGAATCGGTGCGCATCGACGGCGAAATCATCAACCTCGAGATCTCCGCGCGTGCGCAGGGCTATACGGGCTACACGAAGCGCGTGCCGGTCGGCCCGTGCTCGTTCATCTCGCCGTTCAACTTTCCGCTGAACCTCGCCGCGCACAAGGTCGCGCCCGCGCTCGCGGCCGGTTGTCCGTTCGTGCTGAAGCCCGCGAGCCGCACGCCGATCGGCGCGCTGATCATCGGCGAGGTGCTCGCCGAAACCGATCTGCCGAAGGGCGCGTTCTCGGTGCTGCCCGCGCACCGCGACGGCGCCGACCTGTTCACGACCGACGAGCGTTTCAAGCTGCTGTCGTTCACGGGTTCGCCGGCCGTCGGCTGGGCGCTGAAGGAGAAGGCCGGCAAGAAGAAAGTCGTGCTGGAGCTCGGCGGCAACGCGGCCGCGATCGTCGATGCGGACCAGCGTGACCAGCTCGACTACGTGGTCGAGCGTCTGGCGTTCGGCGCGTACTACCAGTCGGGCCAGAGCTGCATTGGCGTGCAGCGGATCCTCGTGCATGCCGATCTTTACGACGCGCTGCGCGAGAAGCTGATCGCGAAGACGCGTTCGCTGAAAATGGGCGATCCGAAGGATCCGTCGACGTTCGTCGGCCCGATGATCTCCGAATCCGAATCGCGCCGGCTGTCGGGCTGGATGGACGCAGCCGTCGCGGCGGGCGCGAAGATCGTCGCGGGCGGCAAGGTCGACGGCGCGATGTTCGAGGCGACGCTGCTGGAAAACGTCGGGCATGAGCAGGACCTGTACCGGAAGGAGGCGTTCGGCCCCGTTGCGATCCTCGAGAAGTTCGACCGGTTCGACGATGCGCTCGCGCGCGTGAACGACAGCGACTTCGGGCTGCAGGCCGGCGTGTTCACCGATTCGCTGACGCACGCACAGCGCGCGTGGGACGAGCTGGAGGTCGGCGGCGTCGTGATCAACGACGTGCCATCGTTCCGCGTCGACAACATGCCCTATGGCGGCGTGAAGGATTCGGGCCTCGGCCGCGAAGGGATCCGCTACGCGATCGAGGACATGACCGAGCCTCGACTGATGGTCGTGCGGCGCCGGTAACGCGCGGGCAGCAGCAGGGTGCCGCGACGGCACGCGGGCGGGCGATCGGGCCGGCCCGCGTGCCGTTTTTCATGGCGGCGCGCGTATTGGGCCGGCACCAGGCGTGCGCCGTGCCCGCGCTGCGTGGTCGGCAGCCCGACCGCGCTCGACTGAGGGCCTCGCCTCGTGATGTAATCGCGCGAAACTGCCGACCGGGGTACGACGCCGGAAAGCGCAATTCATTCTTCACGAGGTCGATTCATGTCCCCCGTCTCGGCATTCAAGCTGGTTTTGTTGTCATTCCTCGCGATCGTCGCGCTCGAATGCATCGCCAAGCGGCTGCGGCTGCCGCCCGCGGCCGCGCTGCTGATCGGCGGCATCGGCATCGCGTTCATCCCCGGCCTGCCGCCGATCAATCTCGATCCCGAACTGGTGCTGCTGGTGTTCCTGCCGCCGCTGCTGATGGACGGTGCGTATTTCTCGGTGTGGGAGGAGTTCAAGCGCAATGTCGGCGGCATCCTGCTGCTTGCGATTGGCGCGGTCGTGTTCACGACGTTCGCGGTCGGCTTCGCCGTGCACTGGGTGGCGCCGTCGCTGCCGTGGGCCGCGTGCTTCGCGCTCGGTGCGATCGTGTCGCCGCCCGACGCCGTTGCAGCGAAGGCCGTGCTGGAACGCGTCGCGCTGCCGCGCCGGCTGATGGTGCTGCTCGAAGGCGAGAGCCTGCTGAACGATGCGGCCGGCCTCGTGCTGTTCCGCTTCGCGGTCGCGGCCGCGCTCACCGGCGCGTTCAGCCTCGAGCACGCGGTCGTGCGCTTCGCGGAGCTCGGGCTCGGCGGCGTGGCGATCGGCTTCGCGGTCGGCAAGCTCGTCGTGTGGTTCCTGAAGCAGCTCGACGACGACTACCTCGTGATCACCGTCGCGGTGATCGCCGGCTGGATCGCCTATATCGCGGGCGAAATGGTCGAGGTGTCCGGCGTGATCGCCACCGTCACGGCCGGCATGATCGTCGGCTGGCATCAGCACGAGGTGTTCTCGGCGGCCGTGCGCACGCGCGGCACCGCATTCTGGCAGGTCATCGTGTTCCTGCTCGAAGCGATGGTGTTCGTGCTGATCGGGCTGTCGCTGCGCGGCGCGATCCACCGGCTCGGCGGCTTCGAGCAGGTGCTCGCCACGATGGTGCCGCCGATGCTCGCGGTGCTGGCGGCGGTGATCGTGTCGCGTTTCGTGTGGATCTACGCGGTCGAGGCGCTGAAGTGGCCGGTGCGCGGGATCGCGCGGCGCGGCGAAGCGCCCGACTGGAAGGCCGCGACGATCATGAGCTGGGCCGGGATGCGCGGCGTCGTCACGCTGGCGATCGCGCTGTCGCTGCCCGAGGCGATGCCCGGCCGCGACGTGATCCTGGTCGCGTCGTTCGCGGTGATCCTCGTCACCGTGCTGCTGCAGGGCACGACGATCGGGCCGCTGATCCGGCTGCTGCGCCTGCCGGAGCGCGAAGAGCGCGAGGCACATCACCTGACCGAGCCGCAGACGTGGGCGTACGTCGAGGCTGCCCAGCTCGCGGCGATCCAGCCGCTCGTGCGCGACGAAAACGGGGTCGTGATTCATCCGCGCCTGCTCGAGCAGTACACGTATCGCGCGGAACTGACCGAGCGGGCGAAGGACGAGCCCGCGTTTCCGGCAGAAGTGCGTACCGCGCACTACGACGTCGTGCTGGCCGCGATCCGGGCCGGGCGCGCGGAATTGTTGCGCCTGCACCGTTCGGGGCACATCCACGACGAGATGTTGCACGCGCTCGAACGCGACCTCGATCTGCAGGAAGTGTCCGCGCAGCACGCGCGCGGGTAAGGCCGCACACCGCCGTCATACCGCCGTCGCGTGGCCGGATCCGGCCGGCGCGACGCGCGCGGACCGATCGTTGCCCGGCGCGCAATTTTTTCTTCCGCCTGCGCGCCGATTCGGCGCTTTTTCATCCGGCCCCCAATGCGGCGGGCAGCCGGCCTTGCAGCGCATGCAAACCTTATGGCGCCGGTCTCGCAAACGTTATCGTCTTTCGAATCCGGAAATGATCTGATTTAACTGTTTCCGGCTCCTTCGTCATATTTGGCAAAACTAAACCGGAAGGAGATAGATGCTGTGTTCTAATTTCATTTAGAATCAGCCGGTTATGTTTATTGAGAGAAAGGATGCGGAGGTAATGCGGCCGTCAACGGGGAGAAATCGGCGTCCGGAGCCCCGCTAGGCAGTGCCGACAGGCCAAATCGGCGGAATCGGGCGGGATTTTCAACCGCTGAAATAAGATAGCGTCCAAGCCGGATAAACAACTCCTATGAAAGAATCGATTGGAGAATCGGCGTTTGAAACTGTATTTATGAAAGAATCGAGCGGTGATAATGCCTCGGATTGTCTTGAATCGGGGTTATCGGTCCTTCTCGTCGACGATCAACCGTTCGTCGGCGAGGTGATCCGCCGCGCGCTGCGCAGCGAACACGACATCGACCTGCACGTGTGCACTGACGCGCACCGGGCGATGGCGGTCGCGCGCGACGTGAAGCCGACGGTCATCCTGCAGGATCTCGTGATGCCGGAGATCGACGGCCTCGATCTCGTCCGCGCGTGGCGCGCGGATGCCGGCACCGCACGCGTGCCGATCATCGTGCTGTCCGCGAAGGAGGAGCCGATCGTCAAGCGCGAGGCGTTCATTGCCGGCGCGAACGACTATCTGGTGAAGCTCCCCGACGCGATGGAGCTGGCCGCCCGGATCCGCTATCACTCGAATTCGTACCTGATGTCGCGGCAGCGCGACGAGGCGCTCGATTTCCTGTCGCACGACATGCGTTCGCCGCAGACCTCGATCCTTGCGCTGCTCGACGTCTACCGGGCCGAGCACGGCGACATGCCGGCGATCATGGAGCGCATCGCAGGCCATGCACGGCGCGCGCTCGCGCTGGCCGATGGTTTCATCCACCTGACCCGCGCGCAGTCCGAGCGCCGCGCGCACGAGGTCGTGAGTCTCAACGAGATCGTGCTCGACGCGGTCGACCAGCTGTGGGAGAAGGCGGCCGGGCTCGGCAGCCGGGTCGCCGCGCAGGTGCCCGATACCGAGTGCGTGACGATGGGCGACCGCATGATGCTCACGCGCGCGGTCGCGAACCTGATCGACAACGGGCTGAAGTACGGCCCGGCCGGCACGGACGTGCACTGCACGCTGGGCGGCGAGGACGGCGCCTGGCTGATCGGCGTCGAGGATACCGGCGCCGGGATCGCACCGGAGCAGCGCACGGCCGCGACCGAGTCGTTCGTGCAGCTCGAATCCGTGCATGGCGCGGCGCGCAGCGGCTTCGGCCTCGGCCTCGCGTTCGTCCGCGCGACGGCGGCGCGGCATCGCGGCCAGATCCTGATGCGCAATACGGCGCGCGGCTTCATGGTCGCGCTTCGGCTGCCGGCGCAAGCGGAGCGGTGATTTCGCGGCGCGGCCTGCCGGCGCCGCGCTGCCCGCAGACCCCGATGCGCTCGTGGCGCGCCGTCCGGCGCACAGGCGGGCGCGAATTTTTTCAACGCTGATTTTAGAAAGCCCATAACGAACATGGCCACCGTGACGCCCCGCGCGACCAATGAAAGCCTGCATCCGACGATCGGCGCTGCCCGGCTGACGCTCGGCAATCGCATCCTGCTCAGCTTCGGCGTGCTGTTCGTGCTGATGCTGGTGACAGCCGGCGTGTCGTACGAGCGACTGCGCGCGATCAATACCGAAGCCATCAGCATCGAGCGTGACTCGCTGCCCGGCGTCTACCTCGCGTCGACGCTGCGCGGTTCGGTCAACGAATCGTTCACGCTGCTGCAGCAGGCGACCTTCGTCGACACCGAGCCCGAAACCGTGCAACGCGATCTCGCGAAGATCTCCGACGCGCTGAAGGACATCGAGTCGCTGACCGCCGACTACCAGAGCACGACGTTCCGCGACGACGACCGGCAGCGCTTCGCGGCGTTCCGCGGCGCGTACGACCACTACGTGCCGCTGCTGAACGAAGCCGTGCAGAAGAGCCGCGTGTCGCGCGAGGAGGCCGTCGCCGCGTACGCGAAAACGCTGCCCGCGTGGACCGAGGTCGTGCGCAACGCGAATGTGCTGGTGCAGGAAAACCGCAAGTTCGCCGAGCAATCCGCGAAGCTGATCCGCGAATCCGTGCAGGATACCGAGGTCGTGCTCGCGGTCTCGGTGACGTTCGTGCTGCTGTCCGCGCTCGCGCTCGGCTACGTGCTGTACCGTTCGGTGACCGTACCGATGGCGCGGCTCGTCGAGGTGCACGACGTGATGCGCACCGGCAACCTGACGCGCCGCCTCGACTTGCGCCGCCGCGACGAATTCGGCACGCTCGAGACGGGCTTCAACCGGATGGCCGACGAGCTGACCGAGCTCGTCGCACGCGCCCAGCAATCGTCGCTGCAGGTCACGACGTCGGTGGCCGAGATCGCGGCGACGTCGCGCGAGCAACAGGCAACCGCGAACGAAACCGCGGCGACGACGACCGAGATCGGCGCGACCTCGCGCGAGATCTTCGCGACGTCGCGCGACCTGCTGCGCACGATGAACGAGGTGGCCGGCGTGGCCGAGCAGTCGGCGACGCTCGCGGGCGTGAGCCAGAGCGGGCTCACGCGGATGGGCGAGACGATGCGCAGCGTGATGGACGCGGCCGGTTCGGTGAACGCGAAGCTCGCGATCCTCAACGAGAAGGCGCTGAACATCAACCAGGTGGTCGCGACGATCACCAAGGTGGCCGACCAGACCAACCTGCTGTCGCTGAACGCGGCGATCGAGGCCGAGAAGGCCGGCGAGTACGGCCGCGGCTTCGCGGTCGTCGCGACCGAGATCCGCCGCCTCGCCGACCAGACGGCGGTGGCGACCTACGACATCGAGCAGACGGTGAAGGAAATCCAGTCGGCGGTGTCGGCGGGCGTGATGGGGATGGACAAGTTCTCCGAGGAAGTGCGCCGCGGCATGCTCGACGTGCAGCAGGTCGGCGGGCAGCTGTCGCAGATCATTGCCGAGGTGCAGACGCTCGCGCCGCGCTTCCAGATGGTCAACGAAGGGATGCAGACGCAGGCGAACGGCGCCGAGCAGATCACGCAGGCGCTGTCGCAACTGTCGGAGGCCGCGCAGCAGACGGCCGAGTCGCTGCGCCAGTCGTCGCAGGCGATCGACGACCTGACGCTCGTCGCGAACCAGTTGCGTACCAGCGTGTCGCGCTTCAAGGTCGACGCGTGACGCGCGCCGACACGCAGAACGGCGCCCACGCGCTGTTCCTGATGTTCGAGCTCGACGGCGAACGCTATGCGCTCGACGCGGCCGGCATCGACGAGGTGCTGCCGCTCGCGGTCACGAAGGCCGTGCCCGGCGCACCCGACTGGATCGCCGGGCTGCTGATGCGTGGCGGCCAGCCGGTGCCGGTGATCGACGTGCCGATGCTGGCGCTCGGGCGCCGCGCGCATGCATTGCGTTCGACGCGGCTCGTGATGGTTCGCTACCGCGCGGACGAGGCCGGCGGCGAGCGCACGATCGGGCTGATCGTCGAGCGCGCGACGCAGACGATGCGGATCGACCGCGCCGCGTTTCGCACGAGCGGCATCTCGACCGCGCGCACGCGCTGGCTCGGGCCGGTCGCGAACACGCCCGACGGCGTCGTGCAACAGGTGTCGGTATCCGACCTGATCGACGACGTCGCGCGCCTGTATCTGTTCGACGGCCTGCCGGGCCACGGGGGAGAGTCTGCATGAAAGAGTCCGAATCGCGATTTCGCGGCTGGCTGCTGCGCGAGACCGGCATCGACCCCGATTCGCTCGGTAACGATTTCCTGAGCCGCGCGCTGACGGAACGCGTGCATGCGCTGCAGGCGGACGGCGAGCGCCTGCCGTCGGCGGCGCGGCCGCCCGTGACGCAGGACGCGCTCGACGCCTACTGGCAGCAGCTCAACGCGTCGGCCGACGAGCGGCGCGCGCTGATCGAGCTGTTCGTCGTGCCCGAGACCTGGTTCTTCCGCGACCGCGAGGCGTTCGCGACGCTCGCGCGGCTCGCGGCGGAGCGGCTCGCCGCGCTGCCCGGCCGCGTGATCCGCGTGCTGAGCGCGCCGTGCTCGACGGGCGAGGAGCCGTATTCGGCGGCGATGGCGCTGCTCGACGCGGGGCTCGACCCGGCCAGCTTCACGATCGACGCGATCGACCTCAGCGCGCGCGCGATCGAGCAAGCGCGGCTCGGCTGCTACGGGCGCAACGCGTTCCGCGGCACCGCGACGGAATTTCGCGCGCGGCACTTCACGCCGACCCGCGATGGCTGGCTGCTCGACGAGCGCGTGCGCGCGTGCGTGCAGTTCAGTCAGGCGAACCTCGTCGAACCGGCAGTCGATACCGGCATTCGCTACGATTTCGTGTTCTGCCGCAACGTGCTGATCTACTTCGATCGCGATGCGCAGGATCGCGTGATCCGCTCGCTCGACGCGCGTCTTGCCGGCGACGGCATGCTGTTCGTCGGGCCGGCCGAAACGGGTGTCGCGATGCGGCACGGGATGCGCTCGGCGCGCGTGCCGCTGGCATTCGCGTTTCATCGCGAGCCCGCCGGCGCGACGGCCGACGCCTGCGCGGCCCGCCCGGTGGCGTCGTTGTCGGCGGCGTCGAATCGGCGCACGGAGCGCTTCACGGTCGCGCCGCTTGCGGCGACGGTCAGTTGGTTCGACTGCAACTGCGACTGCAGCACCGAGCGCTCGCTGTCGATCACGTCGAGATAGGCAACCTCGCCTTCCTGATACTGCGTGCGCGACAACGTCGCCGCGCGCCGCGACGCGTT
>NZ_JAAGPM010000082.1:0-35755 GCF_017104865.1 Burkholderia sp. Ac-20349 | reverse complement strand
GTGTGCAGCGCGTGTGCCCCGGACACCGGCATGCCGTCGGTCAGGAACGCGACATCGATGGCTTCGGACGTCAGATCGACATGGGTATCGGTCAGCGTCACGGTCGGCCGCACGTCCGGAAACCGGTGCACGAATCGATCGAGCAACGCGCTCAACTGGCTGAGCCCGAACGCGACCGGCGCGGCAATGCGTAGCGCACCTTCCGGCTTGCTGCCCATCGCGACGAAACGACCGTCGATGTCGTCGATCGCACCGAGAATCCGCTCGACACGCGCGAGATACAGTTCACCGATTTCCGTCAGCGACTGGTGGCAGGTGCTGCGTTGAAGCAGGCGTGCGCCAAGGCGCGTCTCGAGCGCATCGACCAGCCGGCTCGCCATCGCCGTCGACACGCGCAGCCGAGTTGCCGCCCGGCGAAATCCGCCTTCCCTTGCCACCGTCACGAATGCCCGAATCGATTGAAGTTGGTCCATTTGTCCGGATTCCCCTGCGCGGTCGACTGCCTTGACGCGCTCACCCGCCGCCGCGTCGCGACCGACATGCAGCGGCGCGGCCAATGCAGCGGCACCGACGCCGGCTACGCCCGGTCGGTCGCCACGCCCGCGCCAGACGCGCACCGGCATGCAACGGACGCAAGCCGGCCTCGGCCAGGCCGATGCACGAACAGACGAATAGCAGTCCTGAGTCTTTTCCAGCGATTCGCAACGGCAACGCCGGCGGATGCCGCCGGCCATGCGACGGTCATACCTGCATCGCCCGTGCGCACTGGAACACGTTTCTTTCAGCAGGTGCAATGGTATGAAAACCGCCGGAAAATCGCTTGCCCGATCCTACGATTGTTTTGCCTTAATTTCCGAATTTGTGCGCCGCACACCGTGCAACGACGGGCAATGCGGTCGCCGGCCCTGCAGATCCGGATGATCGGGCTAAATTCCGACAGGTTTAGGCAATCACGTGCACGCGACTCGCCGTACGATGTGACCGCCGTGCCGGCACACCCACCGGGAATCGCCGCCGCGTACCTTGCACGGACCACTCCGCCATCCGCTCACCCAATATGGAAATCGACGCCCGAACGCCGCCGCTACAGCGCATCACGCCCACTCACGCTCCCCAGTCGCCCACGGGCCGGCTCGCTGCGCTGATCGCCGCCTACGCGCCGCACGACGGCACGTTCGAACTCCCGGTACGTGGCATGCGCATCGCGCGCGCAGCCGCATCGCCGCCGCACTGGAACCATGGCGTGCACCACGCGTGCCTGAGCATCGTCGGGCAAGGCGCGAAATCGATACGGGTCGGCGACGACTCCTACGTGATCGACGCATCGCGAATGCTGGTGGCGACGGCCGACGTACCCGTCACCGGCCGCGTGACGTGCGCGAGCCCGGCCGAGCCGTTCCTCTATGCACAACTGGAACTCGACCCGGCCCGCATCGCGGCACTCACACCGCGCGTGTTTCCGCGCGGGCTGCCGAAGGCCGTCGACTACGGCGCACTCGACACGCACGATGCACCGCCTGAAATCGTCGATGCCGTCGTGCGGCTGATGCAACTGATCGCGCAACCCGACGACCTCGACCTGCTCGCGCCGCTGATCGTCGACGAAATCCTCATTCGGCTGCTGCGCGGCCCGTCGGGTGCGCGTGTCGCGCAGGTCGGCCTGGCCGATTCGACGACACAGCGCATCTCGCGCGCCGTCGCGTGGATTCGCGACCACTACCTCGATCCGATGACGGTCGAATCGCTCGCGCGACAGGTGGACATGAGCCCGTCGACGTTCCATCACCACTTCCGCGCGGTCACGTCGATGAGCCCGTTGCAATGCCAGAAGGTGTTGCGGCTGCAGGAGGCGCGTCGCCTGATGTGCCTGTCGGCGATGGACGCGCGGCAGGCGTGCCGCAGCGTCGGCTATGTGAGCGCGTCGCAGTTCAGCCGCGAATACGCACGCCTGTTCGGCGATGCGCCGGGCCGCGATGTCCTGAAGCTGCGCGACGAAGCGGTGCCGCTATCCCGCGTCGCGCCATAGGCCGGCACCTCACGCGCGCGGCGCGTGCCGCGCTTCATTCCGTGGGCCTTCGCATGCTCGGCCTGCACGGCTTCATCGAGGCAGCGGACGAAGTATTCGGCCGGCGACATGAGCACGGTGCTGTCGCGGAACAGCAGATAGACATCGCGCGCGGGCCACTGCCCAACGAGATCGAGCGGCGGCCGGCCGTACGTATATCCGATTCCGGACGACGTCACGCTGCCGTTCCGCCGTTGAGCTGTTGACCGGCCGACTGCACCGTCACGCGAGCGCGGGCGGCGCAGCCTGGCTGACGTCGACGCGTTTCGGCAAGACGCCGACCTGATAGAACACGTCGGCGATGCGCTGCTGATACGCGAGCGTGTCGCGCGTGACGGGTTCGACACCGAAGCGCGCGCGGCGAAATGCGAGCGCCACCGCCGGCTCCGGAATCCCCCAAAGCTTCGAGAACTCGGCCGCGCCCTGCGCGCGGTTCGCATCGAGCCATCGCTGAACCGCCGTCAGTTCCGACACCGCTGCGTCCAGCACGTCGGCATTGCGCTGCGCATACGTGCGCGACGCAAAGTAGTAGCCGCGATTCTCGACGAGTCCGGTGCCGTCCGCGACGATGCACGCACCGAACGCCTGCTGGACCACCGCGAGAAACGGATCCCAGATGATCCATGCGTCGACCGAACGGTTCTCGAACGCGGCCCGCGCATCGGACGGCGACAGCCAGACCGGCGTGATATCCGCATAGTTGAGCTTCGCGGCCTGCAGCAGCCGGACCAGCAGGAAGTGCGTGTTCGAGCCCTTCACCAGCGCGATGCGCTTGCCGCGCAGGTCCGCAAAAGTCTTGACCGGCGAATCCTTCGCGACCACCACCGCCTCGGCCGCGGGGCCGGCCGGCGTCTGCGCGTAATAGACGAGCGGCGCACCAGCCGCGAGCGCGAAGATCGGCGGCGCCTCGCCGACATCGCCGAAGTCGATCGATCCCGCGTTCAGCGCCTCGAGTTGCGGCGGCCCCGACGGAAACTCGGTCCACGTGACGGTCACGCCGAGTGTCGCGAGCTTGCTCTGCAACGTGCCGCGCGCCTTGAGCAGACTGAGCGGCCCTTTCTGATAGCCGATGCGCAACGTCCGCGCGCCGGCCGTGCTCGCCAGCGCGAAGCCCGGATGCACGGCGGCGCCCGCCGCGATCGCCAGGCCGGCATGCAAGAGCCGGCGGCGGGTTGTGGAGTGTTGGTCTGCCATGTCGTATCGGGTTCGATGAAGAGGATGCTGCTTTGCGCACGCATGCGATGAAGCTGGTCGAACCGATTCTAGAAGGTTGGCGCCACGTATCGAACCAACGATGTTCGATATGAAAAGCAAGTACTTTCATAAGGGCACTCCGGGTGCCCGAACGTCATTGAGCGGGTCGGTCGTGAGGGTGCAGTCGACATCCGCGACAAATACAGGACTACGTATTATTTAAACGATTGGGGTGCAGCCTCGGGTCATACGCCGAAGGTTCGACTTCAGGACTTGCAGGAAGCGGTCAGCGCTGCCTCATCGGCAGCCAGCAACTCGGGCACGCATTCACGCAGGAAATCGACGAACGTGCGGATCTTCGCGTCGAGATACTGACGCGACGCGTACAGCGTATAGACCGTCAGCTTCTGCAGCCGGTAGTCGGGCAGCACGCGCACCAGCGCGCCGCTCGCGAGCGCGGGCAGCGCGGCCGACATCGGCAGCGAACCGATCCCGAGTCCGGCACGCAGTGCGGCGCCGAGCGCATCGGCGATGTTCACCTGGAAATCCGGCAATGGCAGTTCGAACGTTTCGCGTCCGTTGGGGCCGTCGAGATGCCAACGGTCGCGCGGAAAGAGCGGCGTGACGATCTGCAGGCACGCATGCCCCTCGAGGTCGCTCACCGTGCGCGGCGTGCCGCGCGCCTTCAGGTACGTGGGTGACGCGCACAGCACGCTGCCCACGTCGCCGAGCCGCTGCGACACGAGCCCGGAATCGGGCAACTCGGTCGTGCTCAACTGTAGCGATACGTCGTAACCTTCGTCGATGATGTCGGGCACGTGCTGCGACAGCGTCAGTTCGACCGCCACCGACGGATAGCGCTCACGGTAGCGCACGACCGCGGGCACCACGTAGGACTGGCCGAAACTCGTCGTCGCGTGAACGTGCAGCCGTCCCGACGGCTTCGCCTGTGCGTCGGCCGCCTCGGCTTCCGCTTCGTCGATATAGCCGAGGATACGCTGGCAGCGGTCGAGATAACGCTGCCCGGCGTCGGTCAGCGCGATGCGGCGCGTGCTGCGGTTGAGCAGACGCGTGCGCAGATGCGTTTCGAGCTGCGCGACCGACCGCGATGCGTAGGCCGTCGTGATGTCCAGGCGCTGGGCCGCGCTCGTGAAGCTGCCCTCCTCCGCGACCCGGACGAAAATGCGCATCATCTGTAACGTGTCCATCGACCTGTCCCCGGGATTGAGATCACGTCGCGCCACCGTGCGGCCATGGTGCCGGCGGCTCCGGCGCAAGCCGGTCTGGCGCGAATTGTGCGGAACAGTACAGCAGCAGTGCGGGCGTGTCCAGTTCGCCGTACGCGACGTGATCCGGACGCCGAACCGTGTCGCCGCGCCGCCGTGAGCGACGCGTACGGGCCGGGCCCCGAAGCGACCGGACGCCCCCGCACGCGAACGGCATCGGATCGACAATAACGACCCGGCGACCACGGTGCCGCGTCGCGTTTCACGTCACCTATCGCGCATTACGCCGCGGCTGCCGCATCGAACGGATTGCGCAGCACGATCGTGTCGTCGCGCTCCGCGCCGGTCGTGATCATCGAAACCGATGCGCCTGCGACCGCTTCGATGCGCGCAATGAAATCCTGCGCGGCGCGCGGCAGCGCCGCACGTTCGCGGATCCCCTTCACAGTGCCGCGCCAGCCGTCGAACCGCTCGTACACGGGCTTCGCGCGCGACTGCGCATCGAGACTCGCCGGCAGATGATCGACCCGCACGCCATCGAGTTCGTAGCCGACGCACAGCTCGATCGACTCGAAACCGTCGAGCACGTCGAGCTTGGTGAGCGCCAGCGAATCGATGCCCGAGATCCTGACGGCCTGGCGCAACTGCGCCGCATCGAGCCATCCGCAGCGGCGCGGCCGGCCGGTATTCACGCCGAATTCCTGCCCGCGTGCGCGCAGCGTTTCGCCGGTGGCGTCGGACAGCTCGGTGAGGAACGGACCGCCGCCGACCCGCGTCGCATACGCCTTGGTGACGCCCAGCACGTGACCGAGCTTCGACGCGCCGAGCCCCGTACCGGCCGCCGCCGCCGAGGCAACGGTGCCGGACGATGTCACGAACGGGTAGGTGCCCCAGTCGATGTCCAGCATCACGGCTTGAGACCCTTCGAACAGGATGCGCTCGCCGCGGTCGGTCGCGTCGTTGAGATCGGCCCACACGGGGCGCACGAACGGCAGGATCCGCGGCGCGAGGTCAACTAGCGTCGCCAGCATCGCGTCGCGGGAGTACTCATCGAGCCCCAGGCCGCGGAACCACGCGTTGTGATGGTCGACCAGCACATCCAGTTTGGCGGCGAGCTGGCCCGGTTCCGCGAGATCGCCGACGCGCAGCCCGCGACGCCCGACCTTGTCCTCGTAGGCCGGCCCGATCCCGCGCAGCGTGGTGCCGATGGGCTCGCGGCGCAGACGCTCCTGGGCCTGGTCGATCGCGCGATGGATCGGCAGCACCAGCGTCGCGTTCTCGGCGATCGACAGGTTGTCCGGCGTCACCGACAACCCGAGCTCGGCCATCCGCCCGATTTCCGCGAGCAACGCCTCCGGATCCAGCGCCACGCCATTGCCGATCACGCCGCGCTTGCCGCGCACGACGCCGCTCGGCAGCAGCGCGAGCTTGTACGTCTTGCCGCCGACGACCAGCGTATGACCCGCGTTGTGGCCGCCGTTGTAGCGTGCAACGAGATCGGCCTGTGCCGCCAGCCAGTCCACGACGCGCCCCTTACCTTCGTCGCCCCATTGGGCGCCCACGACCACCACGTTCGGCATGCTCCGCACTCCATGTGAGAAATTCAGACAATCGTTCGGCCGAGCCGGCCGTTTGTGTGCCATATTGGCGGAGCTTGAACGCCCGATCAAACGATTAAACCTGAACTATCGCGTGAGTAAATTTCACGCGAAATGATGCAATGGCCCGACGACTCCCTCCGTTGAACTCGCTGCGTGCGTTCGAAGCCGCCGCGCGGCTCGGCAGCTTCACGCTGGCCGCCGACGAACTGTGCGTGACCCACGGTGCGATCAGCCGGCATGTGCAGCAACTGGAAGCGTGGCTTGGGCGGCCGCTGTTCGAACGCCATAACCGGCGGGTCGAACTGACCGACACCGGCCGCGCGTATCTCGCCGAGGTCGGTGCGTCGCTCGACCGGATCGCGCTCGCCACCGCGCAGCATTTCGGCCATGCGCAGCAGCGCGTGCTGCGCGTGAGCGCACCTGCGACGTTTTCGTTGCGCTGGCTGGTACCGAAGCTGTCGTCATTCCAGGTTGCCCATCCAGCCATCGAGGTGCGGCTGTCGACGTCGAACGAGCCGATCGAAAAGCTGCGCGACAAGGTCGACCTGATCGTTCGCGGCGGCCCGCAGGCCATCGACGGTTACGTTGCCGAGGAATTCCTGTCCGAAGTCCGGCTGCCGGTGTGTGCGCCGAAGCTGCTGGAGGGGCGGCCGTTGCATACGCCCGCCGATCTCGCCGGCTTCACGCTGCTGCACGCGGCGACCTATCCCGGCATGTGGCCCGAATGGCTCGCGGCAGCCGGACATCCGAATCTCGTGCCGCGACACTCGCTCACGCTCGAGCATTTCTACCTGACGCTGCAAGGCGCGCTCGACGGGCTCGGCGTCGCGATGGGGCCGATCGCCCTCGTCGCAGACGACATCGCCGAAGGTCGGCTCGTGCAGCCGTTCAGCGAACCGGCGCTGCCGCCGTGGCGCTACTTCACGTACGTGGCCTCCGCACGCGCGAACGACGATGCGGTGCGGGCGTTCAAGGACTGGTTGAAGGTGACGGGCAACGCGTCTGCGCCGGGCGGGCGGTACTGACTGCGGCGATGTGCCGGTCGTGCGCGTCGAGACGTACAGGAATGCGAATCAAATAACGCAAGCGTGTGGAACGCGTTTGCTCTTGTCGAGACCAGGAAGGTTGGTTTCGATGTGCGCCGCGGGGACGCGACGCATACGGCAAGCCGCGGATCGAACCGCGGCTTGCCCCGGACGACGCTTACTGACCAGCGCCGGCGGCTTTCTTCTCCGCGTTCTGCAGGTTCTGCGGATAGTTCGGATCATTGGCCGCCGGCTTGTAACCGGCATCTTCGAGTTTCTTCAGCTCGGCGCTGTTCTTTGCACGTGCAGCCTTGCGCTCTGCCTTGTGTTGCGCCCTGGCCGCCTTGCGTGCCTGGCTCTTCGCCGCCTTGGCGTCCTGTGCGGTAGGCGCGCTGGCGTCGGTCTGT
This sequence comes from Burkholderia sp. Ac-20349, assembly GCF_017104865.1. Classification (NCBI taxonomy): domain Bacteria; kingdom Pseudomonadati; phylum Pseudomonadota; class Betaproteobacteria; order Burkholderiales; family Burkholderiaceae; genus Burkholderia; species Burkholderia sp. Ac-20349. The sequence goes on along the minus strand of NZ_JAAGPM010000082.1, from coordinate 28,237 downwards.
GCAAACGCGGGAACTGCCGAGCCGAACAGGAACGCGGCTGCGGTAGCAGCCAGCGTGAGTTTTCTGATCTGGATTCGCATCGCTGAACTCTCTTTTCTGGTTTATCACGGATTGAAAGACCATCGAGATACCGCCCCTGCCCCGATTGGTCGTCATGCCGTAATCGGGACCTGTGCATCATAACCGCGTCGCGAAAAATGTGGCGTCAACGTGGCAGCGGAATTGGGATACACGTATGGGAGAAGATGTGAATGCCGCTCGACCGTCACAGGGGGACTGCAGGAACTGTGTATCGCGCTGGTGCGGTAACTGAAAACGGTCGATGTAGCCGCGCTTCTGTGACCCGGATCGGTCATTTACGCACAGTGCGGTGCGATGCGAGGGTCCAATGACCGTTACATCGGGGGTGTTGCCGGCGGGCTTGCACTCGACCTGCCCGTCATCCGACCAATCCCGATCACAGCAGCAGTCGACCGGTGCATCACGTTGCCGGTCGCCGCGGTTCAAGCGACGGTTCCTCCCATAAACGACCACGAATCGGTTCTACGGTGATCAAGGCACGCGCAATGCGCATTGCCACAGCGCGCGACGTTCGACCCGGCAACCAATCGATGAACTGTGATGCGCAGGGTTACCTGAGCCGGTAAAACGCATCGCCGTGTGGTGTGGTCCGGTGGTCTGTCTGACAAAAGGCGTGGACGCGTCGCGTGCGGTGAAGACATCCGCCGGAATCATTTCACGACTCCGCAGACGGTACCGCACCGATGTCGGGATGCTCGTCGAGCGACGTGGCACGTAGCGTCGAGGTTGCGGGAACGTCTGTGATCCATCCGATTCTGCTCAGCAATGCCTCGCAGAACACGCACGAACCACAGGTTTTTGATTCCTCGGCTTTGACTGGCCGGCATCCCGACGGGTGCGTTGCCCGCACAGCGGGCCGATTCCTGTGGCCTCGTCTCGTCGGTGAGCTTTTACGGGATTCGGAAGTGTTCGACGGTGAGCATGTTCGGGATCGTCGCTCGAATTCGAGTGCGGTGAGCTTCGTGGTCACCCCCATCTTCACTTTGGTTCGCGTTGTGCATCAGGTCGCTTCAGGAGCCGGCCGCATGCATCGGAGGCGCCGACCACCCAGTTCATCGGCGGAAGCCGTTCCTGGATCTCTCCTTGCGCCCAGAGGGCACAGCATTCATCTTCGGTTGGCGACTTCAAAGGTAGAAAGTTGGGAGACTTTGGGGCGCTGAAGCACGCGCGTCGATTTCCTCTGTGCACAGCTCACAGGCTAAATTTGACGAGAGACCCAGGTAGGCAATCGAAAAAACTTGTCTGCCGACAGCCACGCACGAGTGCAAAAAAACCCTCCGCCCGCCATCCCGGATGATTTCAAGCTGCTGTGAACGAGACCGAAGAGATCAGCGTTTCCTGTCACTGATTGGCTTGGCTGGCCGACAAGGGGAGCTCGTAAGGTCGCGGAGCCGGTTTTTTTGATCCCATAAATGGGAACCTGTGTCTGTAAACAGAGGTTTTTCTCCCATAGGTTTCTACGTTTCCGGTGATGTGAGTGTGTACTCACCTCTTCTGGGAGCCCTGTCGGGCCTGAAACCACTGTGGATCGAGGAGCCAAGCCATGGTTTCCCAGGGCTGAATCGAAGCATCGCGGTGCTTTCTACACCATAGACGGCTACCCATTGGTAGCGGTTTATGGGGCTCGTCTTTTTGTGGAGGCGCACGTGTGTTTACATCTTTTGTAAACCACGTTTACTTCTTTAACTACTTTTAGACGGCTCACAGCCTTATCTGACAAGGGTTTGAAGGGTGTTCGGTACCCATTTATGGGAGCACAGGTGGAAGGGTCTGGGGTTTAAGGTCTGTGGATTTGGGGTTTGGGGTACCGCGTTGTGGGGAATCGGGGTTGTGGATATGGGGTAAGCGTACCCGGTTATGGGAAATTGGCCTGGAAACGTGTTGGGTAGTCGTCTATGGGAATCCCTGCGGGTAGCCTTTTATGGGGGCCTTTTTTCGATCCGTGAATGGCCGGGTGCACAGCGTTTTTCTTGTGGTAGTCGGCTATGGGGAACCTCTAAGGTACCCGGTTATGGGTGGTATTTGTGGCGGCTCGATTGCATTTCACCAAGATTCCTGGCGGCGGGTTCCCATGGACAGGATCGATGGCACGGACAGGTAACCATTTATGGGGAAAACAACTGGTTGCCGTTTATGGGAGCGATATCAGCCTTCAGGGCCAAAATCCGCGCTGCCAACGCAGCTGACGCGGATCGATAGGTACCCTCCTGTGGGAATCGATCAAGGTAGCAAGTTATGGGAAGAAAACACGACTGTGCTGCAGAGCACCACGATTTCGCCCAACGATCTCGATTCCGCGCATTTGCTTCCCATGGATGGTTACCTTCCCGAGGGCAAATCTCGTGCCGGGTTTCCGTGTCCGGGTATCTAAGGTAGCGGCTTGTGGGAGGCATTTTTTGTCGAAAGGTAGATGGATATGGGGCTCCGCACAGATTGTCTGATTGTGAATTTTCCTTTTGAATCTGTAGGTTAGCTACGATAGTGCAAGTAAAGCAGGAACAGGGGCGTTGCTCCTCGGCGCGAAAAGGTATAAAGTCCGCTCTCAACAAGGTCACCTTATCCGGACATTACGATGCCGCGCAAGCCCGCAAGCAAAGGCTCAGACAAACAGGTTTCGCTGTTTCAGACACCCGAGCCTCCCGACTTGCTGCGCAAGGCGGTCCAGGCGATTCATATCGCGCCCAAGTCCGGAAAGATCGGTCTGCAGCAACGCAAGATGTTCAGCTCGCTGATCAAGAACGCGCTTCGGCAGGAGGCGTTCGAGCCGGGCCGGACGAGCTTCTCGATCTCGATCGCGTCGCTTTCGCACGAAAGCGGGTTGAACAGCAACAACACGAAGTACGTGAAGGACACGGTCAACTCGCTGATCAGTACCGTCGTCAACTGGGACTACCTGGCCGCGGATCGCTCGACGGTCTGGAAAGCGTCGGGCCTGCTCGCGGGCGCGGAGCTCGAGCAATCGGTGCTGAAGTACAGCTTCTCCGACCAGATTCGCAGCGAGTTGCTCAACCCCGAGATCTACGCACTGATCGATATGCGGATCGCCCGCGAGTTCCGGCGGTCGCACTCGCTCGCGTTATGGGAAAACACCGTGCGCTACGAGGGGATCGGCATCACCGCGAAGATTCCGCTGCCGAAATTTCGTGACCTCATTCTCGGTCAGGACAAGGCGTCGCAGTCGTACAAGGAATACAAGCTGTTCAAGAGCAAGGTCCTGGTGCCGTGCATTCAGGAGGTGAACGAAGTATCGGATCACACGCTCGAGCTGATCGAACACAAGTCCGGCCGGAGCGTGGAAGCCGTCCAGTTCAAGGTGACGCGCAAGCAGAGCGCCGATACGGTGGAGGACGGCGACGTCAAGAACGAAGCGCTGGTCGAGGAGGTCGCCAAGTTCGGCATTCCGCGTTCGGAAGCGCGGCGGCTGATCACGCAGTACGGTGTGCAGCGCATCAAGGCGGCGATTGCCTATACGCTCAATCGGACTACGAAGAAGAATGCGGCGCCGGTCGACAATGTCGCCGCGTATTTCCGCAAGGCGCTGACGCACGGCTACACGCTGGCCGACGGGCAGGGAACGGAGGCGGCCGCACCGGCGAAGGAGTCCGCGCAGAGCAAGCAGGAGCAGATTCGCGACAAATATCTGGCGGCGAAGGTCGAGGAAGCCGGCGCGTATTTCCGCGAACTGGAGATCGACGATCAGACCAAGCTGATCGATCGTTACAACGAGACGGTGGCGGGCTCGAAGGACCTGACGCTGTCGCCGAAGAAGAAGGCGAGCAAGCTCGCGCAGACCAGCTTCTTCCGATGGCTGGCGCTGGATACGTGGGGCGAACCGACCTCGGACGACTTGCTGGAATTCCTGCTGAAAAGCAGTCTCGCAGGCAACTGAACGAGGCCTCGCAGCCGGGTGCGTATCGCGCGCCGGACGTCGTCGTCCGGCTTCGCGATGCGACGCGGATGCGAGGCCTTCTGCTTTTGGCGCGTTACTGTTGCGTGGCCGCTGCCAGTTCGGCAACGTACGCATCGATGACGGTCTTGAGCTTGTCGGCGAGCGCCTCCTGGTGCGATGCGTCGACGCCCTTGAGCTGCAGATCCAGACGCCCGTCCGGATAGGTCTTCAACTGGCCGATCGCGCGCGATTCGAGCGCGAAGTCGTGACGAACGCTGTAACGCGTGCGTCCTGCTTTCTTGCTGCCGTCGCTCTGTGCACGCAGGAAATTCTCGAGATCACGAACCGATTTCTTCCGATCGATCACGGCCGTCAGCAGCCGGTCGGCCGTCGGCTCACCCAGACGTTCGAAGATCAGCTTCAGGAAGTACGCCGCCTGCAGGCCGACCACGTCGTTCGCGCTGGCCATCCGTTCCAGGAGCGTGTTCGGGAGCGCGTTGAGCGACAGCGTCTTGCTGATCGACGCCTTGTCCTTGCCGATCTTTTCCGCCAGCGTGTTCTGGTCGGAAAAGACCTTCTCGTCGAGGAGACGCTTCCACGCAACCGCATCGTCGAAGATCGTCTGGCGTTCGTGGTCGTGGTTCGCGCGATACGCGATCGTATAGAGCTGCTCGGGCGTGTGGTCGGTGCGGAACGTGGCGTTGATGGTTTCATCGCCGTTGATGCTCGTCGCGCGGAGCCGGCGTTGCCCGTCGATCACCACGAGCTTGCCGGGAAACTCCGGGAGCCGCGTCACCTTGATCGGCTCGATCTGCCCTTCCCGTTTCAGCGTCAGGGCGAGCTCGTGCAGGCTCGACTCCGAGTAGAACACGCGCGGGTTGAACGGGTTCGGGATGCAATCCTTGACCAGCACCTTCTGCGGCGCGCCAAGCTCCGGCGTGCCGGCGGGCGTGGCCGCAGCCGGGGCGTTGGCGGGTGCCGTGTCGACGACGGCATTCGGTGCGGCGGCCGGTTCGGGCAGCCGCGTTTCGAGCGCCGCATTTTCCTGCGCGAGTCCGCGCAGCAGGCCGGCTGCGAGATGCAGGTTGCCGGTCGGCTTCTTGTCTTTCGAGGTGTCCTTAGCCATGGGCGGCTCCGGTAGCGCGCGTCGACGCGATGTATTGGGCCATTTCCGTGACCAGCTTTTCGATTTCCGCTCGGGCTTCTTTCAGGCCCTTCAGGTACCGATTGTGATGATGGATCGTGGTGCCGAGCGCAAACGTCTGACGGTAGACCTCGCGTTGCGCGATCTGGCTGTCGAGCAGATGCTCCCCTATTTCTTCTGCCCTTAGAATCTTTAAAATTTCTTCACGCATTTTAGTTTTTCCATTAACACTATTCAGCATTAATGCGGAAGAAAGATTTGGGTTACGAACGGAGCGCATCGATTCGATCATGCGGATCATCGCGACGGTGCTGTAGAGATCGGCCGGCGACGGCGACAGCGGCACGAGGCAGAAATCGGCGACTTCGAGCACGGATGCAATTCGCGGATCTTCGAGGTTGCCGGGACAGTCGACGACGATCACGTCGAAGTTCGCGTCCTGCTTCTTGATCTCACCGCCGATGCCGCGACCGGCAGGGGCCAGCGAAAGAACCGTCATCGGCAGCGTGTTCTCGCCGCTCGTCACCCACCGGACGGACGTGCCTTGAGGGTCGGCATCGATCAGGGCGACCTTGTTGCCGCCGGCCTCGAACGCAGCCGCGATATTGACGGAAATGGTGGTCTTCCCAGTCCCACCTTTTTGATTACTGACGGCGATCTTGAAAGCCATTAAATTCCTCCACGGAGTTTTGCGTAATATATGCAGCTATTACAAAAATGTCCAGAAAAGCCTTCGATGCAATGCATATCTTTGTGATCGATGTGGTTGTCACGTGACAAGTGGGCCGAATGGCTAACGAGGCAGTCGTAGCTGATGCTCGAGTAAAAATAAAATTGACGGCTGCTTTCGAAAAGGACGTACAACGATCGAGAGAAAATTCGACGAACTTAAGCGTCGATGCCAGAGTTAGCGCGTAGAGATTAGTCGCTCGATCTTCCTTTTCTTCCGACGGAACTTGTTGTGATTCCAGTACTTTGGTTGCACGGATGCCGTCGGTAGAGCCGGTTGTCACGTGACAAGTCTCGGGGATTTGATTCTTCTCGACACCATTCGGCACTAGGAAGTCGTTGATTTGATCGCGATTGCGGATATGGCGAGATCATTTCAATGCCCAATATCCGTATTGGGTTTGCCGCGACTGCTTCCAGTGAGGCGAGTTGTCACGTGACAATCGACTCGGAACGGGAGGCGGTGTCAGCACTGAGCCACCTCTTAGAAGGAGCTTTCGGTCGAACTCCATTGGGTGCGAACAGGTAGATCGTTAAAAGATGGATTCGCCACCATTGGTTCGTCGCGCGGTGTAGCTTCCCGGGCGGGTTGGGTTGTGGGTTGTCACGTGACAACTGGGGAGTCGTATTGGCGAAAGTGAGTGTCCAGGTGGTACGTGCACTGCATGTCGGTTGGGACACACCTTTGTCTCAGAGTCTGCTTCATCAAGTGGTTTAGGCCCGCAGCGTTCATCGCTGGCTAGCCACATTCAAGCCCCAACGGAGATGTGCCGGTCGACTTGCTGAACGACACCTCACGATGTGTGCCGCGGATGCTTTGATATGGCCCCATTTATTCGAGGGCTCAAACCTAACTTCGTCGCACCCGGTGGCCGGCAGGGGAGGGTATGGCTTTGTCACGAGTAGCCAGCCTGACGGCCAACGCAGTCAGGCGCTTCTACACAACAGCCGTGTATCCGAGGACCCGATTGGCGACAAATTCCAGCACTAAGAGCCATCAGGCAACTCAAACGGGCCGGATCGTGAAACATTTTCAAGAAATGCGGTGTTCGTGGAAATCCTTGTCCGGCAATGGGTTGTGCCATATTCTTCATGTTGTTTCACGCAAAATTGATGAGATCATCCCTGTAAATAGGGGCGCATGATCATTTCACGTTCCGTGCTCGGAAGTTTGCGTGAAGAGATTAAGAATCGTCTTGTTTGATACGTATTCTGTGGTATTTAAAACAAATTGTGCTCGGCCAGACGTCGGAGGCAAATCGATCTGCCGCAAATCACATAAATGACGGCACGGTTTCGAGTTGCTGGTTAGATGTGCCGCGCCAGTGATCATCGCGAGTTGTCACGTGACAACGCACCCTCCAGTTGCCCCGTTCGTTGGATTGAAGCGTGCCGCAGGAATCTCGGCACCAAGGAACTTGTGGTCGAACGACCGGAGGAAAGTAAGGCGACTCGATCGTTGAAGGGGTGAAACCTTCATCAACTCATGAGGTCGATATGAGCCGGCTTGCATGTGGCCGATTGATGCTCGGAGTTCGGGTACACGTTCGACGTCGCGAGACGCCCACCCACCGCTAGATACTTAATTAGAAATTCCCAGTCCGGCTCCGACCAATCAACCCTGAGTTGGCAAGAAGGGCGCATCCCGCTGCGCTCGTCTGACTCACCCGGATCGACTCTTCACGCGTGAAGCCGATCCACCCAATGTGCGGGTATCACCAAGATCGGCTTTTCATCTCTCCGGTACCGTCCGCGATCGTTAAGTCGCTGCCACCGACAGAACGACGTCCGCCCCGCTCCGCAGGCTATCGATATCTCTCCGCGGCGAATTGCCGAACAACCGGCTGTATTCGCGATTGAACTGGGTCGGGCTCGCATATCCGACCCGGAACGATGCCGACGCTGCGTCGAGCCGCTCGGACAGCATCAACCGACGCGCTTCATTGAGCCGCATCCATTTCTGGTATTGCAGCGGACTCATGCCGGTGAGCTGACGGAAGTGGTGGTGGAAGGTCGAACTGCTCATCTGAACCTGCGCCGCCAGATCGTCGACGCGCAGCGACTCGTCGTAATGGGTTCGCAACCACTGGATCGCCCGTGACACCCGGTTGCCCTGACTGCCGGCGGACGCGATTTGACGGAGACGGCCACCCTGGTCGCTGGTCAGCAGCCGATAGTAGATTTCCCGCTCGACATAAGGTGCGAGAACGGCAATGGCGTTCGGGTCATCCAGCAACGTCAGCAACCGGTTCACCGCGTCGTAGAGCGGTTCGGTCATCTCGCCGACGACGAGGCCGCGGCCTGCGGGTGCTTCCTCTTGATCCGCTGCGACCTGCGCCATCAGTTCGGCCATGACGCGAAAATCAAGCTTGAGCCCGATGCCGAGAAACGGTCTTTCACGACTGGCCTCGATGACCTGCGTCGATCCGGGCAAGTCAAGCGACGTGATCAGAAAGCGGTTGGCGTCGCAGAGATACACATCCCCGCTCTGGATGATCCGCTTCGTGCCTTGAACGACGAGACCGAAGCTCGGCTCGACCATGCAGTCCATCGGTTGCGTTGTCGCTTCCCTTCGATGGAGGCTCAGGTTCGGAATGGCCGTGGTGAGGTGGTCGACGCCTTTTGTCCACCTCGCGACGCGCTCCGCGAGCGTCTGCCGCAGGTCGTTCTCCCGGCTAGGGCTGGTTGAGCGGGGGGCTGCAAGGTTGAGCGCAGCGATGGCGGCGTCTGATTGGCCGGATGCCGGATGCATGACTTCTCTACTCAGGTAATCGGGTCTATAGGCGGGCAGCCGGCGTGCGGGTACGCCGGCAACCCGCCTCCCGGAGTCGCGGCATGACTGCGCGCCCGGGAAAAATGCGCAACGACCGGTGGGCCTACTTCGTCGCTTGCGACGCGCAAAGCGACCAGCGGCGCGATTTCGTGGCAACGGACGTCGCGCGCTCGTCCACTGTGCGCCACCACCGCTCGCCACGGTGCGGCGCATCGAGCGCGAGGCGCTCGCCCATCCTGGGCGTCGACAGCTCGACGCCTCGCACGATCGCCAGCGCCGTGACGCGCTCGAACGGTTCCTGCCAGCGGTGCATCGCGAGATCGAACGTACCGTTGTGGATCGGAACCAGCCGGCGTCCGCGCAGATCGATGTGCGCCTGCACGGTCTCTTCCGGCTGCATGTGCACGTACGGCCATTGCGCATCGTATGCGCCCGTTTCGATCAGCGTGATGTCGAACGGTCCGAGGCGCTCGCCGATCGTCCGGAAACCGTCGAAGTAGCCCGTGTCGCCGCTGAAGAATACGCGCAAGTCGTCGTCGACGATGACCCAGGACGCCCACAGCGTGCTGTTGCCATCGAACAGGCTGCGCCCGGAAAAGTGCTGGGCAGGTGTCGCGGTCAGCGTCAGGCCGGCCACGTCGACACTCTGCCACCAGTCGAGCTGACGGACTTTCTTCGCGTCGATGCCCCATTCGATCAGGCGGTCGCCGACGCCCAGCGTGGTCACGAACACACCAGTGGTTGCCGCGAGCGCGAGCACCGTGTCGCGGTCGAGGTGATCGTAGTGGTCGTGCGACAGGATCACGCCGCGCAGCGGCGGAAGATCTTCAAGCGCAATCGGCGGCGCATGGAAACGCTTGGGGCCGACGCGCCGAAACGGCGACGCGCGCTCGGCAAACACCGGATCGGTCAGCCAGAATTCGCCGCGCAGCTTGAGCAGCAGCGTCGAATGGCCAAGCCGGTACAGGCCGCGATCGGGGGCCGCATCGAGTTCCGCGCGGGTCAGCGAATCGACGGGCAGCACGCCCACGGGGACGGTATTGCGTGGCTTGTTGACCAACATGTTCCAGACGATCCCGAGCGTCTTGCCCAATCCCTCGACCGGACGCGGCGCGACATTGCTGAAGCGCTCGCCATTGTGCTGCGGCGAGCCGCCAGACAGCGCGCGGCCGCGTCGGGCGGCCGCAAAACCCAGAATGCGATGAATCAAAACGAGAGGCGATGCCATGTCGGTTCGTCCGGAGATAAAAGTACACTAAACAGTGTAGTTTATTTTTGGGATAAGTAAACTGCCCGGTGTAAAATTTCTGAATGGATACCAGCACGCCCCCTCAGCGCTTGACCGATCGAAAGCGCGCGGCCATCGTCGACGCGGCCATCGAGGAATTTCTCGCATCGGGTTACGACGCGACCAGCATGGACCGCATTGCCGCGCGTGCGGACGTGTCGAAGCGCACGGTCTACAACCATTTCCCGGGCAAGGAAACGTTGTTCGCCGCGATCCTGCAACAATTGTGGGAGGCGACCCGAACCGGCGGTTCGCCGACCTATCGTGCCGACGTGCCGCTGCGCGAGCAATTGCTTGCGTTGCTGGATCGCAAGATGCGCCTGCTCAGCGACGAGGCATTTCTCGCGCTCGCACGCGTCGCGATCGGTGCGGCCATCCATTCGCCGGAACGTGCGCGCGACATGGTCGAGCGTCTCGGCGAGCGCGAGGAAGACATGACGGTCTGGGTGCGAACGGCCGCGGCGGCCGGACGCCTGGCCGTCACCGATCCGGTGTTTGCCGCGCATCAGTTGCACGGTGTCGTGAAGGTATTCGCGTTCTGGCCGCAGATAACGATGGGCCAGCCGCCGCTTGAAGCGGCCGAGCAACAAAAAGTCGCGGAATCCGCTGCCGACATGTTTCTCGCGTACTACGCGCGACCGGAAGACCGCGACGCATCACGCGGTGAAACGAGCTGATCGTGCATCTGGTCGAACATGCGCGGATCGAAACGGGCGCGATGCGCATGATCGATGCGCGCCAGGCACCGGCGAGCCGGCAAACCGGCAGATCCGCGGAAGCGAACGCGGAACCGCCGCATATGCAGGCGGGCCATCCAGCGGAAACCGGCGATGCCGCCGGCGCACCTGAAACCGAACGCGGGTGACGACGCATGAAGACGCTGTTGATCGTCTATCACACGATGACCGGAGGCACGCAGCAGATGGCCGAAGCGGCTGCCGGCGCGGCGCGCGAGCAACCTGGCGTCGACGTCAGGCTGCAGCGTGCTGACGCGACGAGCGCCGCCGACGTGCTTGCCGCTGACGCCTACCTGTTCGCAACGCCGGAGAATCTCGCGGCCATGTCCGGATTGATGAAGGATTTCTTCGACCGCTGCTACTACGCGGCGCTCGATCGCGTGAACGGTCGCCCGTATGCGGTGATGATCTGCGCGGGAAGTGACGGACAGAACGCGTTGCGCCAGATCGACCGGATCGCGACCGGATGGCGGTTGAAGAACGTGGCGCCGGGCCTGATCGTCTGTACGCACGCGCAGACGCCGGAGCGCATCCTCGCGGCGAAGACGATCGACGGCGATGACCTCGCGCGTTGCGCCGAACTGGGCGCCGGTCTTGCAGCGGGACTCGCGCTGGGCGTTTTCTGATCACCGGCGCCGTGACCGCGACGGCCGGCCAGAGCGAGGCCGGGGCGAAGCAGCACGTTTGTGCGCACCACCCGTGCATGTTCGTGCGGGTCCGATCCTGCCGGCACCCGATTGGCCGAATGCCGGGCCCTTAGCTGCCTTTTGCCATCGCCGAAGGCCGATGGTATTCGGGCCAAAGACGTTTCACGAGATCGCGCGATGCGCCATAGGCATGGCAGCTGTCGATCTTGAGCGGTTTTCCCTCGCTGTCGCGCGCCTCGAGCGATGACTTCCGCATGCCGACCATCGTCTGGTAGGCCGTGGTGGCGATCGGGCCGAGCAGTTCCTTCAGGTGCGTGCACGTATCGCAGGACGGCAGGCGCTTGCGAACCTCGCTGTTCCAGCCGGCACCGATGCTCAGTCCGACGAGTGCCTGCAGCGAGTCGCCGCCGCCCGGGCACTGCTCATACGGATGCGACCGGAGGAACGTCGATACGGCGCGGACGACCATGTCGGCGTCGAAGACCAGCGTCACGCCGAGGTCGTGGATCGGCGACAGCGCAGCGACCGTCCGCGTGCCGCCAGGTGGCGTGAAATCGAAGGTCTTGCGATCCGCGAGGCAGGCCGTTACTTCGAACTGGCCGTCGCTGCGCCGATAGCCGCGCATGTCGATCTGCCGATGGTGAATTTCCTCACGCGTGATGCCGTCGTGCGGAATGTCGGGTGGGGGAACCATGTATCTGCTCCGTTTCGTACAACCGGTTCTTTTCGCAGGCAGGGATGTCGACGGCTGGCCTGGCCAGGTGCGCAGCGAAACGGCCGAAGCAGGTTGCCGACGACATCGATCCGGCCATACTACGCACTTTTCGGCATCCTCGTACGCCACGGGATCGATGCGGACGCAACGAGTCGTGTACGGGCACCGATGTCATCGAAGGGGGGACCCGCACGTCGCGACACTTGCGCGGGTCCATCGTCGTGCGTCTCGCATTGCCGTGATCGTTGCGTCGCACGCGGCCGACGGCGTTTTCCGGGATGCCGAGTCGTCCGAGGCCCGCGACGCCCCAAGGCGGCACGGTCGCGTTCGACGTCCCGTGGCGGCACACCGCGCACGTGGTGTCGACCGGTGCCGCCGGGTCGATCGCCATGCGCAAGATGGCCCCGATTTCCAACGAAGCGGATGAACGGCGTGACTTCCGGAAACGTATCCATATAATGCGCAACACGACCGCACGGACGCATTTCCGGTGCCCCGAATCGGGCTAATGCAGACCAGCGAGTCAACCGGCCGTCGCGCGTACCGGTATACTTCCACTCCTGCCTTGTCCGGCATCGTGGCCGGGTGCCTGAAAACAGAGTGGCGTGCGCGATGCGGCCCCGTTGGGTTCCGCATCGGCGGCAGACGGGTCGCCCGCATGGCGGCGAAGCTTATGCGCCGCGCGGCATGGCCGCACGAACCACACCTTATATTCCTGGTGGATTGAATTTATGGGTTTTGAACAACTTGCCGAATTGCGGGCGCAGCTCGCAGCGAAGGCCAAGCAGGAGCGCAACGCGAAGCGGCCGGCAGCACCGGCGGACACCGGCGCGAAGCCGAAGTCCGGTGACCAGCCGCAGCGTGGCGCCAAGCCGGCTGCGGCCGGCGGCAAAGCACCGCATCGCGCGAAGCCCGCTTCGGCGAAGCCGTCGGCGCCGGTGGATCCGGTCATCGTTGCGATTGGCAAACTGCAGCGTAAGTTTCCGCGTGCGTTCCCGAAGAATCCGGCCCCTAAAGTGCCGCTCAAGGTCGGTATTTGGGACGACCTCGCACGTGAAGCACAGGCCGTCGGGCTCAACGAAGCCGAACTGCGCGAAGCGATGTCGACGTGGTGCCGTGGCAACCGTTACTGGTCGTGCCTCGTCGAAGACGCGGTGCGGGTCGATCTGCAGGGCAACGAAGCAGGGCGCGTCACGCATGACGACGCTGCGCGGGCGCGCCGGCTGAAGGCTCGCCGCCCCGGCAAGGGCGCGGCGCAATCGGCCAAGGGCGCGCCGCAGCAGCCGAAGGCCGAGCAGCAAGTCGAGGCCGCCGCAGCCGAGCCGCAACCGGCGAACGTGGAAGCGCAAGCCGACGCAGCGCCGCAGGTCGAGCAGCAAACGGCCGGAAACGAGTAACCGGCACCGCGCCGCTGCATCCCGCACGGCGCTGCCTCGCATGCATATCGTGTGCGGCGAATGACACGGCAGGCTGACCTGCCTCGACAGAGGCAGGTCAGGACTGCTCCCACCGGTGCTCGACGTACCGGGCCCTTATCCATCCCGCCTCGAACCGACCACGCGACCGAACGAAGAAAGTTCGTCGATCGGCGCTGCATGCGCGAGGTGTCGACGTTGTCGGTTGCGCACGGACGGTACGCCCATCCTCAACGCGGCCACGCTTCATTCAATTAATTCGGTTTCCTAAAATAGAGTCATGCCGGAGCCATCGATTGGCGTGTGGATGTTCGCACCCGGCCATCGTGACATGATGACGCGCGATAATCCCGACCGGGTCGTGGGGTCGCGCAGCAAGCTGGCCGGTGCGATGCAGCTTGCATTTCGAAAGGTACGGAAAGCCGACTGCGACACGACTCGACGCCACGGCCGGCGCCTTTCAACGTCAATTCAAACCGGATCATGCACTCGAGACATTCCGCGATTCTCGTCGCGCTCACCGCTGCCGCGCTGTTCGGCGCCGCGACACCGCTCGCCAAGGCGCTGATCGGCGCGATGTCGCCGTTCATGGTCGCCGGCCTGTTCTATCTCGGCAGCGGCGTCGGGCTCGGTATCGGGATCCTGCTTCGTCGTCTGCGCAACCGTCATGCACCGACCGCAGACGCCGCGCCGCTGCAGCGCGCCGACTTGCCGTGGCTGGCCGGCGCGATCGTGGCGGGCGGCGTGGCCGGCCCGGCTTTGCTGATGCTCGGGCTGTCGAGCACACCCGCAGCGACGAGCGCATTGCTGCTCAATCTCGAAGGCGTGCTGACAGCCGTCATCGCGTGGGTCGTGTTTCGCGAGAACGTGGATACGCAGGTGTTTCTCGGGATGGTCGCGATCGTCGCCGGCGGCACGCTGCTGTCGTGGACGCCGGGCCGGGCCGGCATACCGGTCGGCGCGTTGCTGATCGTCGGCGCATGCCTGTGCTGGGCGATCGACAACAACCTGACCCGCAAGGTCGCCGCGAACGACGCGATGGTCATCGCGTGCGTGAAGGGGCTGATCGCCGGACCCGTGAACATCGGCATCGCGCTGGCGACCGGTGCGACGCTGCCGGCTGTCCCGGTCACGGCCGCCGCGATGCTGACTGGGCTCGGCGGCTACGGGATCAGCCTCGTGCTGTTCGTCGTCGCGCTGCGTCATCTTGGCAGCGCGCGCACCGGTGCGTATTTCTCGATCGCGCCGCTGTTCGGCGTCGTGCTGTCGCTGCTGATCTGGCCCGCACTGCCGCCCGCGACGTTCTGGATCGCCGCCGCGCTGATGGCGCTCGGCATCTGGCTGCACGTTCGCGAACGGCATGAGCACACGCATGCGCACGAGCGGCTCGAGCACACGCACCGGCATCGGCACGACGAACATCACCAGCATGCGCACGATTTTGCGTACGACGGCAACGAACCGCACACGCATCCGCACGTGCATCTGCCGATCACGCACAGTCACGCGCATTTTCCGGACATTCATCATCGGCACCGGCATTGACCGTGTCGTGAACGGCGGACGATACGGATCGCAAGGTAACCGTTTATGGGGCATGCGCCGCATCGCGCGCGCCTCTGGTTGCGGCACCGCCCGATCGCGGCGGCAGCAACAGTGTATGTGAGCCTGATCTTCGGTCTCGATCAGTCGGATCGGCGAACCGCCCGGATCGATCGGTGCGCCGACCGTGGCGCCCCAGGCTTCGCGCGTCGGCCGGTGTGCACGCGGCCGGCCGGTCGCCTGCTCCGGAATACCGGCCGCGGGCACGTCGTCGAAGAACGTGCCGGCGTCCGCAAGCCGGAAGCAGCAACTGAACCCGCTCGTCGCCGGATCGCGTTCGGGGTGCGGAAAGCATCCCAGCGACAGGTCACCGTGCTTGAGGATCATCCCGCCGTCGTCGCGTCAGGTTTCAGCGAATTCCGGTTCTTCGTAGAAGCGGGTGGTGACTTCGAAATCGCGCGTCGGCCGTCGGTCAACGCGGTTGCTCCGGATGGCGAGGCGGCGAATCGAATGGGCGACACGGGCCGTCGTGGTGACTATCGCGCGTGGGGAAAACAGAAGCCGAAATCCTCGCAGCCCGGGCACCCGGGGGCAGGGCCCGGCGGCACATCGAGCGCCGCGGCCACCTCCTGTGCGAGGAATTTCTTCCAGCGCAGGTGAGCGACGTTGCGCGCGGCAAGCGCGGGGAAATAGTGATCGAGCATCGCGGATACCGCATCACGCCCGTCGAGCCCGAGATCGCGCCACAGATGATCGGGGCGCAGGCATGCGTGCGCGATGATCGACGCGAGACAACCGGCGTCGTCGCGGTCGGCGGCGGGATTCGCGTCGTCCATCAGCTGCGCGTGCAGCGTCGCGACGAACGTCGCGTGGGTGGAGGGCAGCAGTGCGACTGCGGCCACCGTCATGAGTGCCGCGGCATCGGCCGCAGGCAGGCGCGGAAACTGTCGCGCCAGCAGGCCGGCCAGCTGTGCGTGAGACAGGCCGAGCAGGCCGAGTTCGTTGCGGCGCGCGCGTGCCGTAACGAGCGCGCCGAACAGGCGTGCATCGGGCGTGTCGGCGCTGGCCGCCGCGGACAGCAGCGACGCCAGCGCCCGTTGTTGAGCGTGATCGAACACGGCGGTCATCGTGTGCACCGGCCCGACAGTCGCATGACGCGATTCGTGTGAATGGGCGGTGCCAAACGGATCGCCATCGCGATCGTCACCCGTTTACTCGACGCCGACGATCACGCTCGATGCCTTGAAGATCGCGGATGCGGCCGAGCCGCTCGCGAGGCCGAGGCGATCGACGCTGTCGTTGGTGACGATCGCGACGATCTCGGCGCCGCCCGCGGCCTTGATCACGACTTCCGAATTGACCGCGCCTTTCACGACCGACGATACGGTGCCCGCGACGCAGTTGCGGGCCGACACCTTGCTGCTGTCGACGTCGACCATCACGATGACCGACGACGCCTTCACGAGTGCGAATGCCTTCGAACCGGCCGCGAGGCCCAGTGAAGCCGCGCTGCCGTGGGTGATCACGGCGACGATGTCGAGGCCGTCCTGCGTGCGGAGCGTGATTTCGTCGTTGACGGCACCGGTCTTGACGGCGCTGACCTGGCCGGCGAAGTGGTTGCGGGCGCTGGTTCGCATGATGAATCTCCGGAAAATGAGCCGCCCGGCGGGCGGTGGGTAGAAGACGGGAATTGCGGACGAGTTTACCGTCAATAGCCGGCGAAATGCGGCTCGGGTTTGCGATGCCCGACATTCGGGTGGCGAACGCTCGTGTGCTTGCCCGGTGGTCCGCCCGTCGGAAGCTGCTGGTGAGCCCGGAGTGGTCTCGTGCGCACCGCCCGGTGAGTAGAACGGCGGCGTCACGGTCGCTCCGCGCCGCATGCTGCACTGCGGGACGGCGCGAAGCGTCTGCCCGTTCGCGGCCAGCGCGCCTAACTGCGCCTAGCCGCGCCTAGCCGCGCTTCGACGTGGCGCGCGGCGCCGCTGTCTTGCGGGCCGGAGTGACCCGAGCCTCGCCCAGCGCGACGAGCGCATCGGTCAGTTGCGCCATGTGTTTTGTCATCGATCTCGGATCGCCCGACTGCAACGAGACGAAGGCGCCGTCGAAACCCATCATGCCGAAGTACGCGAGATCGTCCGCGGTGGCGGCGGTCATGCCCTTGCCATCCTGGCTGAACGCGTTGCGAATCATCTCGCGCATGTAGTCGCGGCCTTCGGTGCGCACGTCGACGACGGTCTGCATCGCTTCCGGCTCCGCCGCCTCGTTGCTCATGACCATCACGAACAGCAGGCGCAGGAAATTCTCGCGGTGCAGGAAGACCTCGCCGGTCTTCTGCAGATACCAGCCGAGCCGCTCGCGCGGCGTGCCGTCGGGCGGGTTCTCGTGCGCATTGCGCATCGCGTCGAAGAAACCGTGCGCGCCTTGCGCCATGACTTCCGCGAGCAAGCCTGCCTTGGAACCGAAGTGATGGTAGATCGCGCTCTTCGGGATGCCGGTCGCTTCGACCAGCGCCGACATCGATGTGCCGGCATAGCCATAGGCCGACATGACGCGGGCCGCCGCGTCGAGGATTTCCTGGCGCGATTTCTGACCGCGCCGGTTACCGATTTGTTGTGGATTGTCCATTCCAAAAGTATACGCTCCCCGCGTATTGGACCGATTGGTCCAATACGCGTTTTCCCTAGATTTTCAGTTTTGGACCTATCGGTACAATCCGTTCATCGAAGACGTGGACCGTCACACCGCGTGGCGAACGCACTACAGGAGAAGGAGACAACCCATGACTCACGAGTACGACGCCGACGTTGCGATCGTTGGCTATGGTCCGACCGGCGTCATCGCCGCGCTCACGCTGGCCCGGCACGGCATTTCCTGCGTGGCGTTCGAACGGCACCGCGAGATCTATCCGCGGGCGCGGGCGGTGACGGTCAACGACTGGACGATGCGGATCTTCCAGAATCTCGGCGTCGACGAGGCGGTGCTGAAGCACATCGATCCGCAGCGCGCGCTGCGCTGGATGCGCTACGACGGCACCGAGATCATGCGCATCGAACACCCGCCGTCGACGCTCGGCATCAAGCCGCGCTTCTTCAACATCTATCAGCCGACGATGGAAGCGGCATTGCGTGAGTGCGCGGCGAAGTACGAACGCGAGATCGACGTGCGCTACGGCTTCGAGGTGGTCTCGCTGACGCAGGACGACACGGGCGTCACCGTCTGCACGAGAAATACCGCCACCGGCGAAACGAACGACACGCGCGTGCGCTACGTGATCGGATGCGACGGCGGGAGCAGCGCGACGCGCGGCATGCTGGGCATCAAGCTGCTCGGCGATACGCTGGACGTGCAATGGATCGTGATCGACTGCCGCGTGAAGCGCTGGTGGCCGGATCGCAACCTGCTGACCTTCTGGTCCGACAAGGAGCGGCCCGTGGTCGATATCGCGCTGTCCGGCGGCAATCATCGCTGGGAACTGCCGCTCAAGCCCGGCGAAAGCGAGGCCGATTTTGCGACCCACGAGCAGGTCTGGCCGCTGCTGAAGGCGCTCGGCGTGAGCGAGGACGACGTCGAGATCCATCAGTACGCGTTCTACCGGCATCACACGCGCATGGCCGATACCTGGCGCGCCGGCCGTGCGTTTCTCGCCGGCGACGCCGCGCACCTGATGCCGCCATGGGCCGGCGCCGGCATGCAGACCGGCATGCGCGATGCCTTCGATCTCGGCTGGAAACTTTCTGGTGTGCTGAACGGTACGTTGTCCGAAGATTTTCTCGATACCTACGAGACGGAACGCCGGCCGAACGCGACGTTCTACACGCAGCTCGCCGTTCAGCTCGGTCGCATCATCAAACAGGAACTGACGGAAGACGAGCAGGCCGCGCTGGCCGAGCCGCCCGGCCCGGATGCGCCCGAGCCGCCGTTGATTGCGCCCCCCGTGCTCGCGGCCGGATGGCTGCGCGGCCCGCTCGGCGGCGAGAGCGTCGTCGGCCGGATGGTGCCGCAGCCGGTGGTGGGCGACAACCGCGGCGCGATGGCGCGGCTGGACGACCTGCTGGGCGACGGCTTCGTGCTCCTTGGCGACGACGTCGATCCGGCCAGCCTGCTCAGCGACGACGAAAAGGCGGGATGGGACCGGCTGGGCGCGCGCTACATCGCCGTGCGCCAGCAACATGAGCATACGCAGGGGCCCGACGAATTCGTCGATCTCGACGGCGTGCTGCAGCCGTGGCTGCGCAAGTTCGGCGCGCGCGCGGTCGCGCTGCGCCCGGACCGGTTCGTCGCGGCCGCCGACGTGAGCGGCCTCGCCGTACCCGATCGCACCGTCAGCCGATGCGGGACGAATCAATGAAGGAGAGCAGGATGAGTACAGTGACGGAACTCGGATACGTCGGCATCGAGGCAAGCGACCTTGCCGCGTGGGAACGCTTCGCGACCGGCCTGCTCGGCATGCAGGTCGGCAGTCGCACCGACGACATGCTGGGCTTGCGGATGGACGACGCGGCGCATCGCTGGATCATCGTTCGGGGCGCCGCCGACGATCTCGCGTTCACCGGTTTCGGTTGCGCAACGGACGCGGATCTCGATGCGATCGTCTGCCGGTTGCGCGAAGCCGGCACCGACGTCGTCGAAGGCGACGCGCAGTTGTGCGCGCAACGGTCGGTTCGCCGCCTCGCCGTGACGGCCGATCCGCTGGGCAACCGCGTGGAACTCTATGTCGGGCTGGCCGCCGCCGATACGCCGTTCCAGTCTCCGCAACGCGTGTCGCGTTTCGTCACCGGTGGAATCGGCGCGGGTCATCAGGTGCTGATCGAGAACGGCACGGACCGCCGCGTGCTCGTCGACTGGTACGGACTGCTCGGCTTCCGCACGACGGACGTCATCGACGAGGAAGTGGCGCCGGGCATCGTCGCCAGCGTGGCGTTCCTGCGCTGCAACCCGCGGCATCACACGGTCGCGTTCGCCAACATGCCGTTCGGCAAGCGCATGCATCACTTCATGATCGAGGCCGCCGATCTTGGCGACGTCGGGCTCGCGCATGACCGCTGCCTCGAAGCGAAGCAGCCGCTCGAGATGAGCCTCGGCATGCACCCCAACGACCGGATGTTCAGTTTCTACGTTCGTACGCCGTCGGGCTTCAACGTCGAGTTCGGCTGGGGCGGGCTCGTCATCGACGAATCCAGCTGGGAAGTTCAGCACCTCGACCGGCTCAGTACCTGGGGGCACCGTCCTCCGCACGTCGTCGCGGACCTGCTGCGAGGCTGACGTCCACGCTCGGGCGTGACTGCAACGTCACTGCGACACACCTCAATCACTTTCGGGAAAGGAACCATCATGGCGCTTACTCAGGCTCAGACCAGCCGCACCGTCAAGACGCGGGACTGGCAACTCCATTACCACGAGGCCGGCAGCGGTCATCCCGTGATCCTGCTGCACGGCAGCGGCCCGGGCGCGACGGGGTGGAGCAACTTCAGCGGCAATATCGAGGCCCTCGCGAAGCAGTTCCACGTGTATGCCGTCGACATGCCCGGCTGGGGGCAATCCGATTCGGCGACGGTCGGGCAGCTCGACCATGTCGACGCGGCGATCCAGTTCATGGATGCGCTGGGCATCGAGCGGGCCGCCTTCGTCGGCAATTCGATGGGAGGACAGACGTCGCTGCGGCTCGCGACCGAGCATCCGGAACGCATCACGCACCTCGTGACGATGGGGCCGCCGGTCGGCCGCATGCCCACGCTGTTCGGTGCGGGCGACGGCCCGTCCGAAGGGCTCAAGGTCCTGATCCAGGCGTACCGCGATCCGTCGCCGGAACACATGCGCCGGCTGGTGGAGATCATGGTGTACGACAAGGCGCGTTTCGCGACGCCGGAACTGTGCCAGGCACGCTCGGATGCCGCGCTGCTGCGCCCCGAACACCTGAGCAACTACGTGGCGGGCCTGCCGGCCGGTGCGCCGCTGCCGAAGTGGGTGAGGCCCGAACTGCTGCCGGCGATCAAGACGCCCACGCTGCTGATCCACGGCCGCGACGATCGCGTCGTGTCGTTCGAGACGTCGCTGTATCTGCTTGCGAACATTCCGGATTCGCGTCTCGTGCTGCTGAACCGCTGCGGGCACTGGGCAATGATCGAGCACCCGGACGAGTTCAACCGCCTGGTCGCCGATTTCATCGCGAACGCCTGATGGGCACGCGCGATTCCTATCCACCGCCGACCGAGTGCAGGAGAACCCTGGAAATGGCTGATTCCACAGTAGTCGACACGCTGGCCGCGCGCCTTCGCCACGCGGAGGCGCAATGCCGGGCGACCGCGCCGGTGCGCGACGAGATCGCAACCGACGACGGTGCCGTCGCGTATGCGGTGCAGCAAGCCAACGCCGACCTGCGGGTCCGCAACGGCGAACGCATCGTGGGGCGCAAGATCGGCCTGACGTCACTCGCGGTGCAGCGGCAACTCGGCGTCGACCAGCCCGATTTCGGCACGCTGTTCGCGTCGATGGCGGCCGGCGATGCCGAGCCGATGCGACTGTCGCAACTGATCCAGCCGAAGGTCGAAGCGGAGATCGCACTCGTGCTCGAGCACGACCTCGTGCACGAGAAGCACACGTTCGCCGACCTGCAGCGCGCGTGCGCCTATGCGCTGGCGGCGATCGAGGTCGTCGACAGCCGGATCGCCGACTGGGACATCCGCTTCGTCGACACCGTCGCGGACAACGCGTCGAGCGCACGCTTCGTGCTCGGCAGCCGGCCCGTGCTGCTGAAGGACGTCGATCTCGCCGGCTGCGAGATGACGCTGTCGTCGGACGGCACCGTGCTGTCGCGCGGCAACGGCGCCGCCTGCCTCGGCAATCCGCTGAACGCGGCCGCGTGGCTCGCCGACCGGATGGTGCGGCTCGGCACGCCGCTGCGCGCGGGCGACGTGATCCTGACCGGCGCGCTCGGGCCGATGGTCGCCGTCCGGTCCCCTGGCACGTTCGTCGCGCATGTCGCCGGCCTCGGCGACGTGCGCGCGACTTTCATCGATTGAGGATTTTCATGAGTCATCCGAAACTCAAGGCCGCGATCATCGGCTCGGGCAACATCGGCACCGACCTGATGATCAAGATCATGCGGCATGCCCAGCATCTCGACATTGCCGCGATGGTCGGCATCGACCCGGCGTCCGACGGCCTTGCGCGTGCGGCACGCCTCGGCGTCGCGACGACGCATGAGGGCGTCGAGGGCCTGGCGCGATTGCCGGTGTTCGACGACATCGACTTCGTGTTCGATGCGACGTCGGCCGGCGCGCATGTGAAGAACGACGCATTCCTGCGCGCGCTGAAGCCCGGCATTCGCTGCATCGACCTGACCCCCGCGGCGATCGGCCCGTACTGCGTGCCGGTCGTCAATCTCGATGCGCAGCTCGACGCGCCAAACGTGAACATGGTGACCTGCGGCGGCCAGGCGACGATTCCGATGGTCGCGGCCGTGTCGCGCGTCGCGAAAGCGCACTACGCGGAGATCGTCGCGTCGATCAGCAGCAAGTCGGCCGGGCCCGGCACGCGCGCGAACATCGACGAATTCACCGAGACGACGTCGAAGGCGATCGAAGCGGTGGGCGGCGCGGCGCACGGCAAGGCCATCATCATCCTGAATCCGGCCGAGCCGCCGGTGATGATGCGCGACACCGTCTACGTGCTGTCGGAGCCGGCCGACGAGGCGCGGATCGCCGCGTCGGTGGACGAGATGGCCCGTGCGGTGCAGGCGTACGTGCCGGGCTATCGACTGAAGCAGGCGGTGCAGTTCGACGTGATCCCGGCCTCCGCACCGCTCAATATCCCGGGCCTCGGCCCCATGAGCGGGCTGAAGACCTCGGTCTTCATCGAGGTCGAAGGTGCGGCGCATTACCTGCCGGCGTACGCGGGCAATCTCGACATCATGACGTCCGCCGCGCTCGCGACCGCCGAGCGCATGGCGCAGTCGCTGCAGCGCGCGAGCGCGTAACGGGACCTTCATCATGAGCAAGAAACTCACCATCTCCGACGTCACGCTGCGCGACGGCATGCATGCGATCCGGCATCAGTATTCGCTCGCCGACGTGCAGGCGATCGCCCGCGCGCTCGATGCCGCGAAGGTCGACAGCATCGAGGTCGCGCACGGCGACGGCCTGCAAGGATCGAGCTTCAACTACGGGTTCGGCGCGCATGGCGATCCCGAATGGATCGCGGCCGCGGCGGAGGTCGTCACGCATGCGAAGATCGCGACGCTACTGATTCCGGGCATCGGCACGATCCACGACCTGAAGGCCGCATACGAGGCGGGCGCGCGCGTCGTGCGTGTCGCGACCCACTGCACCGAGGCCGATATCTCGAAGCAGCACATCGAGCATGCGCGCGCACTCGGCATGGACACGGTCGGCTTCCTGATGATGAGCCATATGACGACGCCGGACCGGCTGGCCGTCGAGGCGAAGAAAATGGAAAGCTATGGCGCGACCTGCATCTACGTGGTCGATTCCGGCGGCGCGATGAACATGAACGACGTGCGCGACCGCTTCCGCGCGATCAAGGCCGTGCTGAACGCCGATACGCAGACGGGCATGCATGCACACCACAACCTGAGTCTCGGCGTCGCGAACTCGATCGTCGCCGTCGAGGAAGGCTGCGACCGGATCGATGCGAGTCTTGCCGGCATGGGGGCAGGCGCGGGCAATGCGCCGCTCGAAGTGTTCATCGCGGCAGCCGAGCGTCTGGGCTGGCATCACGGCACGGATCTTCACCTGCTGATGGATGCGGCCGACGACATCGTCCGCCCGTTGCAGGATCGGCCGGTTCGGGTGGATCGCGAGACGCTCGCGCTCGGCTACGCCGGCGTCTATTCGAGCTTCCTTCGCCACTCGGAAGCGGCAGCACGGAAGTACGGGCTGAAGACGGTCGATATTCTCGTCGAACTCGGCAAGCGCCGGATGGTCGGCGGGCAGGAGGACATGATCGTCGACGTCGCGCTGGATCTTCTCAACACGCGTTCCGCCGCCCGATAGCGGTTCGATCGCGAGGCAGTCGTGCCTGTCCGCGCCGGACAGGCACCGCCGGCACTCGCGGGATGCGTTCACGCATGCCGGCACGCATCGATTCGATGCGGCAGTCCGCAAATAATAATCAATATAACTAAATAAACCGGAAATCAGGTCAATGGAGACGAGCAATGAAAAGTGTGGTCTGGATGGGAATTGCCCTGGGCGCATCGGCATGCGTGCACGACGCACAGGCGGGAACGGGTAGCAGCGTTACGCTGTATGGTTTTCTGGATGCGGGCATCACCTACGTCAGCAATTCGGGTGGGCACGGCACCCTGAAGTTCGACGACGGCATCATGGCACCCAATCTGCTGGGTATCCGGGGGGACGAGGATCTCGGTGGCGGTACGCACGCGGTCTTCGATCTCGTCAGCCAGATCGCGGTCGGAACGGGGGCGATCCAGCCGCCCGGCAAAGGCATCTTCGGGCGCAACGCATGGGTCGGGTTGACCGACAACCGGTTCGGGTCGATCAAGTTCGGTAACCAGTACGACTTCATGATCGACTCGCTGTTCTTCGGCCGTACCGATGCCGCGTTTGCGGTCGGTGGCCTGTACGATTTTCGTGCGGGCCCGTTCCAGAAAATCGCGCTTCCGTATAACCCGCCGTACGCGGCGCAGTTCGACTGGGACCGGATGTCCGGCCAGACGGTCGCGAACTCGGTCAAGTATCAGTCGCCATCCATTTTCGGTTTCCGAATGGGCGCGATGTATGGATTCGGTGGCGTGCCTGGATCGATGGGAAGCGGAAACAGCGTCAGTGCCGGCCTGAATTACGATCACGGCGCGTTCGGCGCCGCCGCCGCGTTTACCGAGGTCAAGTATCTGCAGCCTGGCGGGCCGCAGGTCGGCATCCGCAACTGGGGCGTCGGCGCGCGCTACGATTTCGGCCGGCTCGCGACCAGCGCGCTTGTCACGACCGTGCGTAACGGGGCGAACGGCGGGGCGATCGCCCAGGGCGAGCTGGGTGCGACGTTCCTCGTCACCCCCGCACTGGAGCTCGGGGCGAGCTACATGTACATGAAGGGCGACGCGTATCTCGAGAACAATCACGCGCACCAGCTGAGCGCGTCGGTGGACTACTTTCTCTCCAAGCGGACCACCGTGTACGCGGTCGCCGTGTACCAGCGCGCGAACGCCAACGCGCAGGCACTCGTCAGCGGCATCATCGACCCGAACGGCACCGCCAGCGGCCCGAATCAGCTGCTGGCGCGCGTGGGGTTGCAGACGCGTTTCTAGGTCTTCGTCGGCGGGTTACTCGGCTGCGGTAACGGCGGC
This sequence comes from Burkholderia sp. Ac-20349, assembly GCF_017104865.1. Taxonomy (NCBI): domain Bacteria; kingdom Pseudomonadati; phylum Pseudomonadota; class Betaproteobacteria; order Burkholderiales; family Burkholderiaceae; genus Burkholderia; species Burkholderia sp. Ac-20349. The sequence goes on along the minus strand of NZ_JAAGPM010000082.1, from coordinate 2,953 downwards.
CGAGGCCGCCGATGCATCGCTTGCCGGCGCCTGCTTCGACATCGGCTTCGACGGGTCGGGCGCCGCATCGTCATCCCACCCGCCGCCGAGCGCGAGGAAGAGCCGCACCTGGTCGGCCGCGACCTGGCCTTCGGCGGCTGCGACCTGTGCCTGCACGCTCGTCAGCGTGCGTGTCGCGTCGAGATCGGAGATGAACGACTCGCGGCCGGCCAGATAGAGGCGATGCGTTTCGTCGGCGGAATTGCGCGCCGATTCGTAGGCCGTGCGCAGCGCTTCCGTGCGCTGCACGTCGGCCGCGTAGGTCGCGAGGCTCGACTGCGTTTCGCGCATCGCGTTCAGCACGACACCGTCGAAGTGTGCGAGCGCGCCGCCCGTTGCGGCTTCGGCTTCGCGCACCCGCGCACGCTGGCCGTTGACGGGGAACGACCAGCTGATCAGCGGGCCGAACGACCAGCGATTCGTCGTGGACGAGAACAGGTCGGCGGCGACACCGACCGAGCCGGCCGACGCGCCGATGCTGATCGACGGGTACAGCGCGGCGGTCGCCACGCCGATGCGCGCGGTCGCGGCGGCGAGTTGCCGCTCGGCTTCGCGCACGTCGGGGCGCCGACGCAGCAGCGCGGCGCCGTCGCCGATCGGAATCGGCTGGCGCAGCTTCGGCAGGTGCTCGCATTCGGCAACGTCTTTCGGCAGGTCGGCCGGCGATCGCGCGAGCAGCGCGGCGAGCTGGTACTGCGCGACCTTGCGGCGGCCTTCGAAGCGCGGGATATCGGCGGCGAGGGTGCGCACCTGTGTCACGCCGCGCGTCACGTCGGTCTGGTTGCCGCGCCCGGCATCGCGTAGCCGCTGCGACAGCGCGACGCGCTGCTTCTGCAGCGCGAGCGACTGCTTCGCGACGGCCAGCTCGTCGCCGGCCGAACACGATTCGACGTAGGCGCGCACGACGTCGGCGACGACCGTGATGCGCGCCAGGTCGCCGGCGGCCCGGACGGCCTCGCTGTCCGCGCGCGCGGCTTCGACGCCGCGCCGCAGCTTGCCGAACAGGTCGATTTCGTACGACACGTTGATGCCGACCGTGCCTTCGTTGACGACCGGCAGCTTGTTCTCGAGCAGGTATTGCTCGGCCGATTCCTGGGCGCGCTGCACGGCGGCTTCAGCGCCGCCGGAGAAGCCGCCCTGCTGGTTCGCGACTTCCAGCGCCGCACGCGAGCGCGCGAGGTTGGCCGCAGCGACGCGCAGGTCGGTGTTCGATTTCAGTGCATCGCGCACGAGCCCGTTGAGCACGGGGTCGTCGTAGAGTTGCCACCAGTTCCCGGGTACGGCGTCGCGCGACACCAGCGTGCCGTTCGCATCGTCGAGCGCATGGTTCGCGAGCGGCGCATTCACGTAGGCCTGCTGCGGCAGCGTGTAATCGGGGCCGACGGACTTGCACGCACCGAGTGCGAGCGCAAGCGGCGCGAGCGTCGCGGCGAGGCGCAGACCGTGCCGTTTCATTGCGATGCTCCTGCTGCGCTGGCGGCCGTGCCGGAAGCCGTCGATACCGGCGCGACGGCCGATGCCGGGCTGGCGGCCGCCGCCGACGCGCCGCCTGCCGGCTTCGCGTTGTCGTGGCGGCGCGTGTCGGCTTCGCGCATCGACACGGTCGCGGTGCGGCCCGCGATCATCCGGAAATCGTCGGGCACCTCGTCGAGCACGACGCGCACCGGCACGCGCTGCGCGAGCCGCACCCAGCTGAATGCCGGGTTCACGTTCGGCAGCAGGTTCGCGCCCTGCGTGCGGTCGCGATCCTCGATCGCGGCGACGATGCTCTGCACATGGCCGCGCAGCGTATGCGGCTCGCCCATCACGATGATGTCGACCGGCTGGCCGATGTGGATGCCGCGCAGCTTGGTTTCCTCGAAGTAGCCGTCGACGCGGAACGAATTGCGGTCGACCACCGACAGCACCGCGCGGCCGGCCGGTACGTATTCGCCGACGCGCGGCGCGCGGTCGTTCAGGTAGCCGTCTACGGGACTGACGATCGTCGTGCGCTGCAGGTTCAGCTTGGCGGTATCGAGCGACACCTGCGCGTCGGCGACGGCGGCTTCGCCCTGTTCGACGCGCGTGCGGCTTTCCTCGACCTGCTCGCTCGCGACCAGGTTGCCGAGCTGCAGGTTGCGGGCATATTCGCGCTTCGCCTGGGCGAGCGTCGCGCGGCGCTGCGCGAGCGTGGCTTCGGCGAGCCGTTCCGCGAGCGTGTAGCGGGCCTGGTCGATCACGAACAGCACCTGGCCGCGCTTGACCTCCTGGTTGTCGGCGACCTGCACCGACGTGATGAGGCCCGCGACGTCCGGCGCGACCTGGATCACGTCGGCGCGCACGTGACCGTCGCGGGTCCACGGCGAGAACATGTAGTAGTTGACGATGCGCCACAGCACGACGGCAGCCACGACGACGACGATCAGGGTGAGCAGGATTTGCCCTGCCGAGAGCCAGGTTTTTTTCACGTTAGGTAGCCACGAGATGGTGGGAAACGATCACGACGGCGGCAAGCACGAACACGTAGATGCCGAGGTCGAAGATCGAACGGTGCCAGACGAGGCGGTAGAAGCCGACGCGCTCGAGCACGGCGCGCACGACGATGTTGATCAGGTAGGCGATCAGCATCAGCACGAGCGGGGCCGGCACGAATACGCCGAAGATGTCGATTTCGCCGATCATGGTCGCGGTCGGAAAGACGGATGGAAAAGCGGGATCATGCGTGTGCCCCGTCCGACGCCTGCGGCGGTTGCCCCGCCGCGGCCGGATACAGCGACAGGCGCAGGCCGACCAGCGCGTGCAGCGTGTCGCGTTCGCCGGCGATGGGTTGCCCGATGCGAGGTGTCGGATGAATGCGCGCGTGCAGGTGCTCGTGTATTCGGACGAGATGCTGATCGTGCGCTGGCTTGCGCCGGGCGGCGCGGAGCAGCGCTGG